>NZ_JBSHAW010000041.1:0-88144 GCF_053611685.1 Streptomyces sp. NPDC054786
CCCGGCCCCCGCCCAACCACCCCCCGCCGGAGGCGACACGCGGCCCCCGCCCAACCACCACCCCCGCCGGAGGCGACACGCCGGAGGCGACAACGTGCGGCTACAAACGATGCGCGGCACCGGTAGGAGTCGCGCCCCTGGTGTCCAGGAGCAACTGCGCCTTCACGGCCAGCCCCTGGAGGTCATACGTGCGATGCGCCTGCAACAGCACCGTCAGGTCCGCGGCGGCAGCGGCCTCGTAGAGGGAGTCGGCCCGTGGGACCGGGCGGTCGAGGACGTTCCACTGGGGGACGTACGGGTCGTGGTAGGTCAGGTGCGCTCCCAGTTCCATCAGGCGGGAGGCGATCTCGCGGGCCGGTGAGCCTGCCTGGTCGGTGATGTCCGGCTTGTAGGTGACGCCGAGCAGCAGTACCCGGGCGCCGCGGGCGGACTTGCCGTGTTCGTTGAGGAGGGTGGCGCAGCGCTGGATGACGTAGCGCGGCATCCGGCCGTTCACCTCCTGGGCAAGCTCGACCATGCGCAGCGGGTGGCCCAGGGAACGTCCCTTGTAGGAGAGGTAGTTGGGGTCGATGGGGGCGGCGTGGCCGCCCACTCCGGGGCCGGGGCGGAAGGACTGGAAACCGAACGGCTTGGTTTCCGCGCAGCGGATGACGTCCCACAGGTCGACGCCGATGTCATGGCAGAAGACCGCCATCTCGTTCATCAGGGCGATGTTGATGTGGCGGTAGTTGGTTTCCAGGAGCTTGGCGGTCTCGGCCTCGCGGGGGCCGCGGGCGCGTACGACCTTGTCGGTGAGGCGGCTGTAGAAGGCGGCGGCGGCCTCGGTGCAGGCGGGGGTGAGGCCGCCGATGACCTTGGGGGTGTTGGCGTAGCGGTGGGTGCGGTTGCCGGGGTCGTGGCGGCCGGGCGAGCAGGCGAGGTGGAAGTCGCGGCCGGCGGTGAGGCCCGAGCCCTCTTCCAGGAGGGGGCGCAGGAATTCCTCGGTGGTGCCCGGGTAGGCGGTGGATTCGAGGATCACCGTGGTGTGCGGGCGCAGTTGTGCGGCCAGTGTGCGGGCGGCGTCGGCGAGGGCGGTGAGGTCCAGCGCGCGGTCCTCGCCGAGCGGCGTGGGCGCGCAGAGGACGGCGGTACGGACCCGGCCGAGGGTGGTGGGGTCGGTGGTGGTGCGGAAGCCGGCGGAGAGCAGGCGGCGTACTTCGGTGGCCGACAGCGGCCCGTCGGCGCCGGAGAGGGCGGCGGTGTGCGGGTCGGGGTCGTAGCCGATGGTGCCGATGCCGGCGGTGGTGGCGGCCTGGGCGAGGGGGAGGCCGAGGTGACCGAGTCCGATGACGGCGAGGTCTGCGGGCATGCTGCGGCCGTCCTTCCCGAGCGACTGCGAATGACGTGTGCGCGTGCGTCAGTGGATGGCGATGGCGCATAAATAGACTAAGCGGATATTTGACCCAGAATAGGGATTGATGGATCAAGGCGGCGGGGTGTTGTCGCCGGGAGCGGAGGGTGGATAGCGGAAAGCAGCGCGGACAGAATCGACGGACGGGGGGTGTGGCCCCGATCACAGCGGGAGGCAGCGGTGAAGACAGCGATACTGGGACCGGCGCAGCGGGCCGAGGCGCTCGCCCGAATGGCGGAGCGGGAGCTGGACATTCTCGTGGTCGGCGGCGGAGTCGTCGGCGCGGGGACGGCTCTGGACGCGGCGACCCGCGGCCTGTCCACCGGACTCGTCGAGGCGCGCGACTGGGCCTCGGGCACGTCCAGCCGGTCGAGCAAGCTCATCCACGGCGGTCTGCGGTATCTGGAAATGCTGGACTTCTCGCTGGTGAGAGAGGCGCTGAAGGAGCGGGGGCTGCTGCTGGAGCGGCTGGCGCCGCATCTGGTCAAGCCGGTGCCGTTTCTGTATCCGCTGCAGCACAAGGGCTGGGAGCGCTGGTACGCGGGTTCCGGTGTGGCGCTGTACGACGCGATGTCCATCTCGTCGGGGCACGGCCGCGGGCTGCCCCACCACCGGCATCTGTCGCACCAAGGGGCCCTGCGGGTGGCGCCCTGTCTGAAGAAGGACGCGCTGGTCGGCGCGCTGCAGTACTACGACGCGCAGATGGACGATGCGCGCTATGTGGCGACGATGGTGCGGACCGCGGCCGCCTATGACGCGCATGTCGCCAACGGCGCGCGGGTGGTGGGTTTTCTGCGCGAGGGCGAGCGGGTGGTCGGCGCGCGGGTGAAGGACGTCGAAGGCGGCGGCGAGTACGAGATCCGGGCGCAGCAGATCGTCAATGCCACCGGGGTGTGGACGGATGACACCCAGGCGCTGATCGGTGAGCGCGGGCAGTTCCATGTCCGTGCGTCGAAGGGAATTCACCTGGTCGTCCCCAAGGACCGGATCCATTCGACGACCGGGCTGATCCTGCGGACGGAGAAGAGCGTGCTGTTCGTCATCCCGTGGGGGCGGCACTGGATCGTGGGGACGACGGACACCGAATGGAATCTGGACAAGGCGCATCCGGCGGCCTCCAGCGCGGATATCGACTATCTGCTGGAGCATGTGAATGAGGTGCTGGCGACTCCCCTGACCAGGGACGATGTGGAGGGTGTGTACGCGGGGCTGCGTCCGCTGCTGGCCGGGGAGTCGGATGCCACCAGCAAGCTGTCGCGGGAGCACACCGTCGCGCATCCGGTGCCGGGGCTGGTCGTGGTCGCGGGCGGCAAGTACACGACGTACCGGGTGATGGCGAAGGACGCGGTGGACGAGGCGGTGCACGGGCTCGACCAGCGGGTCGCGGAGAGTGTCACCGAGGACATTCCGCTGGTCGGGGCCGAGGGCTACAAGGCGTTGTGGAACGCGCGGGCCCGGATCGCGGCGCGCACCGGACTCCATGTGGCGCGCATCGAGCATCTGTTGAACCGGTACGGCTCGCTGGCCGAGGAGCTGCTGGAGCTGGTGGTGGCCGATCCTTCACTGGGCGAACCGCTGGCGGCCGCGGACGACTATCTGCGGGCCGAGGCGGTCTACGCCTGTACGCACGAGGGCGCCCGCCATCTCGACGACGTACTGACCCGGCGCACCCGCATCTCCATCGAGACCTTCGACCGGGGCACCCGGAGCGCCCGCGAGGTGGCCGAGCTGATCGCGCCCGCGCTGGGCTGGGACCACGACCAGATCGAGAAGGAGGTCACGCACTACCAGAAGCGGGTCGAGGCGGAGCGCGAATCCCAGCGGCAGCCGGACGATCTGACGGCGGATGCGGCGCGGCTGGGGGCTCCGGACATCGTGCCGCTGTAGGCCGGTGGACCGCGGGCGCTAGGGACGCCGTGCCGCGCAGAACTCCGCGGTCAGCACCGCCGTGCCGTGCGCCGGGTCGGGCAGGGTGTCGGTGTTGACGCGGTAGCTGATGATCCGGCGGCCGTCGGCGGTGCCTGCGGTCCGGGCGTAGGAGCCGTTGATGTCGCCGTTGTGGCCCCAGACCGTGACGCCACAGGGCAGCCTGGTCGCGTACAGGCCGAGGCCGTACGCGCCGCCGGTGCCCTTCTCGTTGCGTATCTGGGCCATCTGGCGCGGCGCCAGGAACGCGCCGTCGAGCAGCGCGGAGAAGAAGCGGTTGAGATCGCCCAGGGTGGTGACCATCTCGCCGGCCGCGCCCGCCCGGCTGGGGTCCAGGGAGGTGGCGTCCACCCGCCGGTCACCGGCCCGGGAGTACGCGCGGCCGTGCGGCCTGGGCAGCACCGGGTCGGTGCCGGGAAAGGAGGTGTGGTCGAGCCGGGCGGGGACGAGGATGCGGCGGCGGATCTCCGTGGCGTACGGGTTTCCGGTGACCGCCTGGATGACCAGGCCGAGCACGAGGTAATTGGTGTTGGAGTAGGCGTACCGGGTGCCCGGTGCGGCCACCGGCGGGTGGCTGAGGGCGATCCGCAGCAGCTCGGCCGGGGTGTGGCTGTCGTAGCGGTGGGCGCCGAACCCCTTGCCGAAGAGCTGCTTCGAGAGCCGCGGGTCCTGGGTGTAGTTGAACAGGCCACTCGTATGGTCCAGCAGCTGGCGGATCGTCACCCTGCGTAGCTCGCTGCGGTCGCCGTCCCCCGCGGCCGGTACGCCGGGCGGGAGGTGGGCGGCGGCGCTGTCGTGCAAGGACAGCCTGCCCTCGGCGACGAGCTGCAGGACGACCGTCGCCACCAGGGTCTTGGTGAGGCTGCCGGCCCGGAAGTGGTCCTGCGGGCCCATCGTGCGGCCGCTGCGCAGATCGGCCACGCCGGCCGTGGAGTAGCGCGCGGCGGGGTACCCGACGCGGGTGGTGAGGGAGGCCGCGCCCGGGGCCCCGTCGTCGACCAGACGGTGCAGTGCATGCGTCGTGGTCGCGGGCGGCCGTTCGTGCGTTCCGCTCCCGAGGGGAACCAGGCGGGGCCGGCCGGTGCAGGCGGCCAGGGCGAGTACGGCCAGCCCGGCCAGGGCACCCGAACGGACCAGGGCGCGGCGGCGGCCGGCGACCGGTGGCACAGGGGTGAGCGCGGCGTTCGCGGCCGGGCGAGGCGAGCGCTTCGGCATCGGGACTCCCGTTCGTCGGGGCCATCATGACGGGTACGCGGTGTCGTCCGGCACCGACCCGGGCCTTCCGCATGGCTGCGGATGAGGGAGAATGAAGGCTCTGCCAGGGTGGGTTGTCCGAGTTGGGCCAGTTTGGTGATCGATGGGACGTCGAAGCTGCCAACTCGGCTGGATTGCAGAGGGGATTCAGTGGGCGACGAGGTCGAGATGGACGGCAAAGGGGGCAGGCTGCTCGCCGGGCGGTACCGGCTCGCCGATGTTCTCGGCCGGGGCGGCATGGGCACCGTTTGGCGGGCACGCGACGAGGTCCTGGGCCGTACGGTCGCAGTCAAGGAACTGCGCTTTCCGGGCGGGGTCGAGGAGGACGAGAAGCGTCGTCTGATCACCCGCACGCTGCGCGAGGCCAAGGCGATCGCCCGGATCCGGAACAACGGCGCGGTGACGGTCTACGACGTGGTCGACGAGGACGACCGCCCGTGGATCGTGATGGAGCTGGTCGAGGGCCGCTCGCTGGCCGAGGTCGTCCGCGATGACGGCCCGCTCACCCCGCGCCGCGCCGCCGAGGTCGGTCTGGTCGTGCTCGATGTGCTGCGCGCCGCGCACGCCGAGGGCATCCTGCATCGCGATGTGAAGCCGTCCAATGTCCTGATGTCCGACGACGGCCGGGTCGTGCTGACCGACTTCGGTATCGCCCAGGTCGAGGGCGACCCCTCCGTGACCTCGACCGGCATGCTCGTCGGTGCCCCCTCCTACATCTCCCCGGAGCGCGCCCGCGGACACAAGCCGGGCCCGCCGGCCGACATGTGGTCGCTGGGCGGTCTGCTGTACGCCTGTGTCGAGGGCGTTCCGCCGTACGACAAGGGCTCCGCGATCGCCACGCTCACCGCGGTGATGACCGAGCCGGTCGAGCCGCCGAAGAGCGCCGGTGCGCTGGAAGAGGTCATCTACGGCCTGTTGGTGAAGGACCCGGCGGGCCGGCTGGACGACGCCGGTGCGCGGGTGCTGCTGGAGGACGTGATCCACGCCCCCGAGGCGCAGGCGCCGGAGCCCCCGATGGACGCGACCCGGGCGATGGCGCTGCCGACGGTGCCCCGGGAGCGGGCGGAGCCGAAGCCGAAGCCCGCCCCGAAGTCGCGGGCGCCGCGCAAGCCGAAGCCCGCTGCCGCGCCGGCGGCCGGGAACGCGAGCACGTCCGGCGGTGGCAAGGCGGGCGCAGACACGTCCGCGGGAGCCAAGGCGGGCGGAAGCAAGGCGGGTGCCGCCAAGGCCGCCGCGGCGAGCGCGCCGGTGCGGACCGAGCGCCCGCGGAAGAAGGCGGCCGCCCCGACGGCCGACGAGGCGAGTGGTCCGGACCGTACGGACGCGGGCCGTGCGGGCTCGGCCGGCTCGGGCGTGGACCGTCCGGCGGGCGCCCGGCCCGGGTTCGACGCCGAGGCCGCCAAGGAGCGGGTGCGCGGCGCCCTGCGGTCCGTGCGCAGCGCCGCCGCCGCGGTGACGGCCCGTACGGACGCCGGATCGGGCGACGGCAGCCGTTCGCCGGCGCGCGCGTCGGTGACCGATGTCGTCCCGCGCCGGACACTGATCATCGTGGCCGTGGTCGTCGTCCTGGCGGTGCTGGGCACGGTCCTGGCCCTCGCACTGAGCGGTGACGACTCGGCGCGGAAGGGCGGCAAGTCGTCCGGCAAGCAGGACAAGGCGTCGTCCGCGAGCCGGGCGAAGCCCTCGACGGACGCGGCCGATGCGAGCGGGGACGCGGCAAAGGACAAGGCCGCGCCGAGCCCGCAGCCGCCGAACCTCACCCCGGCCGAGGACAACGGCGGCAAGGACGCCAAGGGTGACAAGGGCGGCAAGGCCGTGCCGGGCGGCTTCGCCGAGCTGTCCAACGGGAAGTTCCATTTCCGTATGGCGATGCCCAAGGGCTTCAAGCAGACCGCGACGGCGGGGCAGGGGTCCGGCGCCATATACAGCGCCTCGGGCGGCTTCCCGCGCATCCAGATCGACTACAACGCCAAGCCCGGCGCCGATGCGGCGGCCTCCTGGCGCAGCCTGGAGCCGGCCGTGCGCTCCTCCAGCGAGGACTACCACCTCATCGGCATCAAGTCGGTGAAGTGGCGGGGCTATCCGACCGTCGCCGACTGGTCGTTCACCCGTCGGCAGAGCGGCCAGAAGGTACGGATCCTCGACCGTGGCTTCAGGGCCGATGACCACCACGGCTACGCCATCATGATCACCTGCAAGGCGGATGCCTGGTCGGACAAGGCCTGCCAGCAGATGATCACGACCGCGTTCAAGACCTTCACGCTGAAGGACTGAGGGGGACCGGGCGACGGGCCCCGGGCACGGGACGGACGCGGAACGGAGAGGTCGCGCGTCGTTGCGCCGACCGGGCCGCAACCTCCGATGCGGGCACGTATCGTGAGACAACGAAGACCGTACGCATCCGCAATCGGCGGGAAGACGACCGGAAGTGACCGGAGGCGCCAGCGCCGACGGCGGCTCCGGCGCGACGGTAGACACAGCGCGCGCTGCGGGGAGGCGTCGTGGACGAGTACGCGGGAAGGGTGCTCGCCGAGCGTTACCGCCTGCCGTTGCGGCCCCTCGGCGACGACGATTTCACCGAGACCCGGGCGTTCGACACCTTCAGCGGCCAGGAGGTGCTGGTCCGTCAGGTGCCGCTGCCCGAGGTCGTCGAGGCGGAGGTCGTGGGGGCGGAGCCGGCCGGGCCGGTCGCGCGCGGCTCCGGTGGCGGCCGCTTCGGTGCCGCGCGGGTGACGGCGGGTGTGACGGCGGGGGCGGCCGACCGCAGTCCTCGGGATCCCGCCGTACGACGCGCGCTGGAGGCCGCGACCACCGCGGCCCAGCTGGCCGACCACCCCCGGCTGGAGCAGGTCTTCGATGCCTTTGCCCAGGACGGCAGCCTGTGGGTCGTCGCCGAACTCCTCACCGCCCGCCCGCTGTCCGCGCTGCTCGCCGAGCGGCCGCTGTCCCCGCACCGCGCCGCCGAGATCGCCGCGGATCTGCTCACCGCGCTGCGGGTGCTGCATGCGAACGGCTGGCTGCACCGCAACATCACCGCCCGTACGGTCCTGGTCTGTGACGACGGCCGGGCCATCCTGACCGGCCTGGCGGCGGGCGCGGCCCAGGAGGCGCTGTGCGGATACGATTCGCCCGCCGCGGCCGGGGCCCCGCAGCCACGGCCCGCGGCGGACGGCCCCGCCGCCGGTGAGCCCGCGGCGGACGGGCCCGCCGCCAAGACCTCGCTGACCAAGCCCGCATCCGACGGCGACACCACCACCACTGCATACGGGCGGCCCACCGCCGGGCTCGCCGCCGAGCGGGCGCGGCAGGCGCGGCTGACCGCCATCGGCCCGGTCACCGAGCGCTGGGCGCCGGAGCAGGCCGGGCCGGTGCACGAGAACTGGCAGTTGGCGCCGCCGGTCGGCCCGGCCACCGACCTGTGGGCGGTCGGTGCGCTGCTCTACCGGAGCGTGCAGGGGCAGCCGCCGTTCCCGGAGGACAGCGCCGTCGAACTGGCGCAGCTGGTCTGTTCACAGCCGCCCGCGGTCGCCGAGGAGTGCGGGGCGCTGCGTCCCGTCGTCGAGTCCCTGCTGCGCCAGGACCCCGCCGACCGGCCGGATTCCGAGGAGCTGAACGGCTGGCTGCGCTCGTTGATCCGTACGGCACCGGAGCCGGAGGCCGGCAGCGGGCTGGTGACGGTGCCGGCGTCGCAGAGCGCCGATCCGCGGCGGCTGCCGATCGTACGGCGCCGCGGGGAGCTCGTGCGGAAGGGGCGCCACAAGAAGCCCCGGACGCCCCGGCGCGCCCGGCCGCAGCCGGCCCCGGCCGCCGTCGGGGCGTCCGCCGCCGCGACCGCACCGCCCGTCCCGCAGGCACCGGGCCCGGAGCACTCCGCCCCGTTCGCTCCCGCGCCCCGTCCGCCCCGCCCCCCGAAGCAGCCCAAGCCGCTCCGGCAGCCCAGGCCGGCCCGGTCGGAGCGGCCCGCCGAGCCGTCCACGCCGCACGGGCGGAGCGCGAGCGCGGACCCGGATCCGTACGATCAGGAGTTGCCGGGCCAGGTCGGCCTGGAAGCCGCACCACGCCCGGCGCGTGCACCGCGCCACCTCGGCCGGCTGCTGCTCACCGCGATCCTGCTCCTCCTCGTCGGCGCGGTCATCTATGCGATGGCGTTCCTGCCCAAGTCCGGCCAGGACGCCAAGGACGGCGGGCGTGGCGCGGACCGTGCGGGCACCTCGGGCGCGGCGCCCGGCGCCAGCCCCACGCCGTCCGGCGACCGGGGGACCAAGGGGGACGGCGGCTCCCCCGGCTCCGGCGCGCCGCAGACCACCAGGCCGACGGGGGTCGCCAAGGGCTTCGAGGTCCGCACCGACCCCGAGGGTTTCCAGGTCGCGGTCCGCAAGGGCTGGCAGCGGCGCGGGGCGAACGACCGGGGCCAGGTGCGGTACGTCGGCGGGGACTTCGAGCTGGTGATCGTGCCCGGCCGCGACACGACGGCGCACTCCGGCACCGACCCGATGGCGTACATGCAGGACAAGGAAGCCGAGCTGGCGCCGTACCGCTCCTCCGGCTGGGCCTCGGCCTCCGGTCTGCAGCGGATCGACGTCGGGAAGACGGCGATGGCCGAGGGCACCTTCTCCTGGCGCGACGGCAGCGGCCGCGAGGTATATGTGCGGAACCTCGCGATGATCCACAAGGGCCGCTACCACCTCGTCCTCGTCATCGGCCCGGACAGCGGCCGGCACGAGGCGGACCAGCTGTACGAGCAGGCGACGAGCGCCTACCGCCCGAGCTGAGGCGGCCGGGCGGCGGTGGAGCCGGCGGTCGTCAGGCGCTCAACTCCTGTTCCAGCGGGGTTCGGAAGCGGGTGGGGCCGCCGGTCGTCACCTGATCAACTCCCGCTCCCGGCGGGGGCCCGGAAGCGGGTGCGTCCGCCGGTCGTCACGCGCTCAACTCCCGTTCCAGCGGGGTCCGGAAGCGCGGGGTGACGCGGACGTCCCCGACCCAGGCCGCCAGCCGGGCCGCCTCGTCCGTCACCGCCGCGGCGGCCTCGCTGCCGCCGTCGTCCGTCAGCAGCCGCCAGACGATCTCGCCGTTCGCGCGCTGGGCCCAGCCGCCGATGATCCGGCCGTGCCACCACACCGTCGGCCCGATGTTGCCGGTGCGGTCGAAGAGCTGCGGTACGTGGTCCGGGTCGAGGAACCAGTCGCGGGCCTTCCAGCCCATCGCGGTGGGGTCGAGGCCGGGCAGCAGGGCGGCCCAGGGGCCGGGTGCGGCGACCGGTTCGAGGTCGCCGGGCAGCGCCACGCCGGGGGTGCCGCCATCCAGGTCCACCTCTACGGCGCCGGTGGCGGCCAGCGCCTGCCGGGTGGCGGTGAGCGTCCAGCCCGTCCACCACTTGAGGTCCTCGACGGTCGCCGGGCCGTACGAGGCGAGCCAGCGGCGGGCGAGTGCGGCGCGCGCCTCGGGGGCCGGTGGCGCGGGCAGCTCGGCGAACGCGGTGCCCGGCGTCCAGCGGAAGGAGCTGCTGGTCCAGCCGCCGCGCGGCCGCCCGCGCCGGATACGGCCCTCGGCGGCCAGGGTGCGCAGGATCCGGCTGGAGACGGCGACGGTGGCCTGGTACGGCTTGCCGGGGGAGACCACGATGGTGTCGCGCAGGTCGGGCACCTCGGCGGCGAGTTCGGCCGCGGTCGCCTCACCGTGTGCGCTCAGCGCGGCCAGCGTCCTCGTCTCGACCTCGGCCAGCCGCCGCTCGTCCCACCCCGGGGCGCCCTCGATGAGCCACTTGACCAACCCCGCCCGCTCCTTGGCGGCGATCGCCTGCGCGGTGGAGGAGGCGACGACCGGTGCGAGCGCGGCACCGACCGCGAAGAGCGTGCGGCGCATGCACAGCAGCCGCACCAGCGACCCCTCGTCGTACAGCGCGCGCTCCACATCGGCCGGGTCCGGGTCGGCCAGCCGGGCGCAGGCCGCCAGATGGACGGTCGCCGGATCGCTGGCATGCAGCCCCACGACCGCCTCGGCAACCTCCTCCGTACGGGCCGCCCGGTACGCGGGCGCGAGCAGCTGCCGCCGCCCGAGGCGGGCACGGCGCCCGGCGGTGTCGATCAGGGGTCGGGAGTGACTCATGGGGAGACCGTAGGGGGTGGGTAGGACAGCGGGTGTCCTACCCGCCCGGGGCTTCGTCAGGTGCCCCGTCCGCCCCGAACCGCTCCCGCAGCTCCTGCTTGAGTACCTTGCGCAGGGTCGCCCCGCGCGGCAGGGCGGCCAGCACCTCCAGCTGTTCCGGGACTTTGTTCCGGGCGAGACCCTGGGAGACGAGGTGGGCCGAGACCGCGTCGAGCGTCAACCGTGCCGCTCCCGGCGGCTGTTCGACGACCGCGCAGACCCGTTCCCCGCGCTGTGCATCCGGCAGTCCGATGACCGCGGCGTCGGCCACGTCCGGATGCCGGTGGAGGAGTTCCTCGATCTCCTGGGCGGAGATGTTCTCGCCCTTGCGGATGATGATGTCTTTGAGGCGGCCGGTGATGACGAGGTGGCCGGTGGGGGTGAGGCGACCGAGGTCGCCGGTGGGCAGAAAGCCGTCGGCGTCGCAGTGGTCGGGCTCGTCGAGGTAGCCACGGCAGACGGCCGGGCCGCGCAGGGATATCTCGCCGGTGCCGGGGGCGATACGGATCTCCATGCCGACGGGGGGCCGGCCGTCGGTGGTGGCGAGGTGTTCGGGGCTGTCGTGCGGATCGCCCATGGTGACCATCGGGGCCTCGGTCATGGCGTAGCCATGGGTGAGTTGGCAGCCCAGCTCGGCGACGACCTCGTGGTACAGCCCGGGGGGTTTGGGCGCGCCGCCGCCGGCCAGCAGCCGCAGCGACGGCAGCAGCCGGCGCCCCGGTGGCAGCTTGCGCTGTTCGGCGAGGAAGAGGGAGTAGAAGGCGGTGGAGCCGCCGGCGACGGTGACGCGGTGGCGGCGGTAGGCGGAGAGGGAGCCGGGCAGCGCGAAGTGTTCCAGCAGGACGGCCGGGATGCCGTGCAGCAGGAGCAGGACGGTGTATTCGATGCCCGCGACGTGGGCGTACGGAAAGGCCATCGAGCCGATGTCGGTGGGGCCGAGCCGCAGTGCGTCGGCCAGGTGGCGGCCGGCCGTGCACAGGCTGTGATCGGTGTGCAGGACGCCCTTGGGGCCCGCGGTGGTGCCGGAGGTCCAGTGGATCCACCGGACCTCGCCGGCATCGGCGGGCGGCGGGGGCAGTACGGCCGGGTCGGCGTCGGGGAGGGTGTCGTACGACTCGATGACGGTGAGCGGGCCGGGCAGGCCGGCGGCCAGCCGGTGAGCCATCGCGCGGTGGTCGAAGCCGCGCCAGGTGCCGGGGACGGCGAAGAACGCGGCACGGGTGCGGACCAGCACCTGGCCCACCTCGTGGTCGCGGTAGAGCGGGACGACCGGGCTCTGGACTGCGCCGATACGGGCCAGGGCGAGGCTGAGCAGCACGGTCTCGATACGGGTCGGCAGCTGCCAGACGACCCGGCTGCCGGGCCGTACGCCCAGCTCGTACAGGCCGGCCGCGACCCGTTCCGCGCGCCGGTGCAGGGCGCCGAAGGTGATCCGCCGCTCCTGCCGGGCGGACCCGGCGCCCTGGATGAGGGCGGTGGCGCCGGGGGTGCGGCGGGCGCGTTGGGCGACCAGGTCCCAGAGAGTGCCGGTCATCCGCCCCTCCACAGATAGCTGACGATGTGTCAGATTTGATGCCGAGAGTAGAGGCCGGCGCCTTGTCGGTCCAGAGGGGCCGGGGCTAGCCTCTTTCTGACGGGCCATCAGAAAATGGCGAGGGGGCTGCGATGGACCTCACGTACTCACCGGAAGAGGAAGACTTCCGGGCCCGGCTGCGCACCTGGCTCGGTGAGGTGCTGCCGGGGCTCCCCGCGAAGCCCGCCGCGGCCGACTGGCCCGGCCGCCGGGCGTACGACACGGCCTGGCAGCGGATGCTCCACGACGCCGGATATGCGGGCCTGCACTGGCCGCGGGACGCCGGCGGGCAGGGCGCCACCCCCACCCAGCACCTGATCTTCCTGGAGGAGACCGAGCGTGCCGGGGCGCCCTACGTCGGCGCGAACTTCGTCGGGCTGCTGCACGCGGGGCCGACCCTCGCCGCCGAGGGCAGCGCCGAACAGCGCGCCCGCTGGCTGCCGCCGATCCTGCGCGGCGACGAGATCTGGTGCCAGGGCTTCAGCGAACCGGACGCCGGCTCCGACCTCGCCGCACTGCGCACCAGGGCCGTGCGCGACGGGGACAGTTACGTCGTCAGCGGCGCCAAGATCTGGACCTCGCACGCCGAGGTCGCCGACTGGTGCGAACTGCTCGTCCGCACCGACCCGGCCGCGCCCAGGCACCGGGGCATCAGCTGGCTGGCGATGCCCATGGACGCACCGGGGGTGACGGTCCGGCCGCTGCGCACCCTGGCCGGCTCGACGGAGTTCGCCGAGATGTTCCTCGACGAGGTGCGGGTGCCGGTCGGCAACCGCGTCGGCGCGGAGAACGACGGCTGGCGGGTGACGATGGTGACGCTGTCCTTCGAGCGCGGCACCGCCTTCGTCGGCGAGGTGGTGGCCTGCCGCCGGGTGCTCGGCGCGCTGGCCCGGGCGGCGCGCGCCAACGGCCGCTGGGACGATGCCGTGCTGCGCCGCAGGCTGGGCCGGCTGAGCGCACAGTTCACGGCGCTGTGGCGGCTGACCCAGTGGAATGTGAGCGAGGCGCAACGCGGCGGCGGCGTCCCGGGAACCGGCGGCTCGGTCTTCAAGCTGCGCTATTCGCACGTCCGCCAGGAGCTGTACGACACGGCGGCCGAGGTGCTCGGCGCCGGTGCGCTGGACGTGGGCCACGAGTGGGTCGCCGACCGGCTGTCGTCCCTCTCGTACACCATCGCGGCCGGTACCTCGCAGATCCAGCAGAACATCGTCGCCGAGCGGATCCTCGGCCTGCCGAAGGGGCGGTGACCGGGCCATGGACTTCCAACTCACCGCAGATCAGCGGGCGTTGCGGGACGGCACCCGCGAGCTGCTGGCCGGACGGTTCGGCCGGGACCGGCTGCGGGCCGCCGTGGGTGACCCGGCGCTGGACCGTGCGCTGTGGCGTGAGCTGGGCGCGGCCGGGTTCTTCGCGCTGCGGCTGCCGGAGGAGGGTGGCGGGGTGGGGCTCGGACTGCCGGAGGCAGTATTGGTCTTCGAGGAGACCGGGCGGGCGCTGCTGCCGGGGCCGCTGGTGGCGTGCCAGCTGCTGGCCGGCGTGGTGGACGGCGTCGCGGCCGGCGAGCGGACCGTCGGGCTGTGCGAGGCGGAGCGGGAGCCGGTGCTGTGGGAACACCCGGCGGACTGCGATGAGTTGATCTTGGTGGAGCGGGATGCGGGTCATGGCTGCGACGGACCCGGGGGCGCACAGGGGCGCACGGGCGGTGCATACCGGAGCGCGTCGGACCGGGTGGCCTGCGCCCCGTTTGCCTCCATCGACCCCCTCACCCCGCTCGCCCGCGTCATGGACCTGCCGCGCACCGAGCCCCTGGCCCTGGACGTCCCCCGGCTCCGCCGCGAGGCCGCGTTGCTCACCGCGGCCCAGCAGCTCGGCAGCGCGGCCCGCACGGTCGAGATGGCGGTGCGCCACGCCCGTGAGCGCGAGCAGTTCGGCGCGCCCATCGGCTCGTTCCAGGCGGTCAAGCATCTGTGCGCGCAGATGCTCGTACGGGCGGAAATCGCCCGAAGTGCGGTGTATGCGGCGGCGGTCACGGACAGTGTTCTCGACGTCACGGCGGCGAAGTTGCTCGCCGACGAGGCCGCGGTGGGCAACGCGCGGGATTGTCTGCAGGTCCACGGCGGAATGGGCTTCACATGGGAAGCCGATGTTCATCTGCACCTCAAACGGGCCTGGTTGCGGGCCGAGCGCTGGGAGGCGGCGCGCGAGGCGGAAGAACTGCTGGCGGCGGGCTTGATCGCCTGACGGTGGCGGCGCGAAGGCCGTTGCGGGGGTGTGCGGCGCCCGGCGATGTCGGACTCTGGCACCTCGTATGCGAAATGTCGGACTCGCCATGCAGAAGTGGTCACGGAGGGTCGATATCGGGTTGTGTCCTAGGCGTGACTCGTCACAGGGGGGAGTCGGCGTTCCGCTCGGGTACGCTCCGTTGGGTGCGAGTGGTTCTGAGGCGCAACGGACCCGGTGCCGTCGGAAAGACGGCTCCGGGGTACGGACTGCGCGCCGCTCGCCCTTGGGCGGGGCCGGATCGCCCCCCTTGTTCGACTCCCCGCAAAGTGCGTCGCACAGTATGCAGGACGCATACTCCCTTGCGCTGGAATATGCCCGAAGCGCTTGTTGGGGTGACTGAACGTCAACCATGCTGTGCTTCACCGGGGTCACGCACCGTGACTCCGTGGAGGCGCGAGGCGATGTTTCCGCCGGTTCGGATGGTGTGAGCGGTGCAGGTGCTTCAGGTGCAATTGGACGTACGGCCCGACCCCGCGGAGGTGGGCAGGGCCCGGCGGTGGGCCAGGTCGCGGCTCGTGGGTTCCGGTATAGGGGTCGACGAGCCACTTGCGGAGACACTGATCCTCCTGATTTCCGAGCTCGTCACCAACGCCGTGGTGCACACCGGCGCGGCGGCCGAGCTGCGGATGTGCTTCTCCGGATCGGGCGCCGTGGTCGGGACGGTCCGGGTCGAGGTGGTGGACGTCAGCGCCCGCCCGCCACGTCAGCGGCACGCCGACGGTGACGACACCAACGGCCGTGGCCTGGAGCTGGTCGACGGACTGGCCGACCGCTGGGGATGGCAGCAGGAGGGCGGCGGCAAGCGGATCTGGTGCGAGGTGGACCGCGGCCGGCCCCTGCTGTTGGCGGCAGGATCCGACCTGGGGGCCTACGAGCCCCCTCGCGCAGCGTCGCGCGCCGTGACGCATCAGGCGTGATCCGCTCAGATTGGCACAGAGGCATTGTTTTGCCGACGGGTGCGGCAAAACGGGCGTAACGAAATTAGTCCAGACCAGGTGTTGACGTGGCGTGCCCGGTTGATCACTCTTGGGTGGAGCGATGCGCCGCGAGGGGACGCCGAGGTCGTGGGGGGACCGGGATTCCGGTCCTGGCCTTGGCGAGTGCGGATCGCGGCCCGGTGGGGCTCCCCAGTGGCAACTGGGGATGGGTGGCGGTCCGCGGTGCCGTGCTCGGGGCGCGCATGAGCGCACCGCCACCCGGCCGGCCGGGCGCCGTCGGGCCGCCGGCCGTCAGGGCCGGCGGCCCGGAGCGGCCCGGTCAGAGGATCGCCACGGGCGCGACCGGCGCCCCGGATCCCCCGACGAACGGCTCGGCCATCGCGGACAGCAGGAACGCACAGCGCCCCGCCTCCGCGCAGGCCGTCGACAGCTCCTCCAGATTCCAGTTCTGGCCCTGCAGCATGCCCATCTCGACGAGATCGAGCGCATGCACCGGCATCCAGAGGTTCTCGATCTCCGGCGGGAAGATCTCGAAGGTCAGGGTGTCGTTGGCGACCGCCGCGACATCGCGGGCGTGGAACCACTCCGGGGTGCGCAGCGACAGGCCGGACGACGGGAACGCATAGGCCTGCCGGTCGCCGGCGAGGTAGTGCCGCAGCTGCCCGGTCCGTACGAGGGCGATGTCGCCGGCCCGCACCGTCGTCCCGGCCAGTTCCTCGGCGGCGTCCAGGTCCTCCGGCGTGACGGCGTACCCGCCGGGCAGCCGGTCGGTGCGGTGCACGCGGGCCACGTCCAGGAGGACCCCGCGGGAGACGATCGGGGTGGCCTTTTCGATGCCGAGGCCGGTGGCGCCGTGGTGTGCGGTGACCGAGTCGGCGGGGCGGTTGTTGTAGAGCCGCCCGGAGTGCGAGACATGGGCGAGGCCGTCCCAGTGGGTGGCGGCCTGGAGGCCCATGGTGACCGCGTCGTCCGTGGTCGCGACCGTGCCGGGGCCGAAGATCTCCTGGTTGATGGCGGTCATGGTGTGCAGCGGGTTGACCCGGCCGGGGATCATGCCGGTCTGTACGCCGTCCTGTTGGAGCGGGAGTGCGAGCGGGATGCGGTGGCCGCTGCGGACGCAGCCGACGGCCTCCCGTACGACCTGGTCGGTGATCAGGTTGAGGGTCCCGATCTCGTCGTCCGCCCCCCAACGCCCCCAGTTGTTCACGCGTTCGGCGATGTCGTGGAACTCCTGCGGCAGGGGCATGGGCCCTCCTCGGGATGGCTGGGTTCGGTACGCCCCGGGGTCTTGTGTTCGTACCGTGTCTGCTCAAAAATCTAACGGTCCGTCAGAAACTGTGGGAAGGGTCACGGCATGGGGAACTTCTTGGCCGACAAGGTGATCGCCGTCACCGGGGCGGGCCGCGGTATCGGGCGGGCGGTGGCTCTCGCCTGTGCGGAACAGGGCGCCAAGGTGATCGTCAACGACTACGGGGTCTCCATCGAGGGCGGCGAACCCAGCAGCGAGGTCGCCGAATCCGTGGTGAAGGAGATCGAGGCGGCCGGAGGCCGTGCGGCCGCGGTCGCCGACGATGTGTCCACCATGGCCGGCGGTCAGCGGATCGTGGACACCGCGCTGGCGCAGTACGGACGGATCGACGGCGTGGTGTGCGTGGCCGGGATCCTGCGGGAGCGGATGCTCTTCAATATGTCCGAGGCGGAGTGGGACCCGGTGGTCGCCACCCATCTGAAGGGGACGTTCACGGTCTTCCGGGCGGCGTCGGCCGTCATGCGCCGGCAGGGGTCGGGGACCCTGCTGGGCTTCACCAGCGGGAACCATCAGGGGTCGGTGTCCCAGGCCAACTATGCGTCCGCGAAGGGCGGGATCATCTCGCTGGTGCGGAGTGCCGCGCTGGGGCTGCACAAGTACGGAGTGACGGCCAATGCGGTGGCGCCCGTGGCGCGGACGCGGATGTCGGCGAATGTGCCGATGGAGCTGACGGAGATCGGTGAGCCGGAGGATGTCGCGGCGCTGGTCGTCTATCTGCTGAGCGACCGGGCCCGGGAGGTCACCGGGCAGGTGTACACGGTTGCCGGGCCGAAGATCGCCGTATGGGCTCAGCCGAGGGAGCTTCGCTCCGTGTACGCCGACGGGGCCGGCTGGACGCCGGAGCGGGTGGCGGAGGTGCTGCCGGGGTCCGTGGGGACCGACCCGATGCCGATGCTGGCGCAGCTGTCGGCGATGGCGAGCGCTGCGGCGGCGAAGGCGCGGCCCAACCGGTAGGAGGCTTGCGTACGTTGCCGGGGCGGCGGCGCGGCAACGCCGACGGGGTGGCTTTGCGTGTGTTGCCGGGTGCGGCGCCGTGGTGTTCCCGCTGCGCGGGGCTGTGGGTGCGGTGACGGGCCTCCGGGGCCCGGTGAGCGGTTACGTCCACTCACCAGTCCCCTCCGGCCCGTCCCCTCCCGTGAGTGGGTGGGGAAAGGCTTCGTGGGGCAGGCGTGGGAGGTCTTCGTGGACTTTGAGTTCGGGAGCGGGGATGGGGCGTTCCGGGCGGCGGCCCGTGACTGGCTTGGCTGTCATCTCGTGGGCGAATTCGCCGAGTTGGCGGGGCGCGGCGGCCCCGGAAGCGAGCACGAGGGGGCCGAGGAGCGGCGGGCGTGGGAGCGGGAGCTGGGGGCCGGCGGGTGGATCGGGCTCGGGTGGGACTGTGCGGAGGGGGCGTACGGGAACCGTGCGGCGAGCCTGACCCAGCAGGTCGTGTGGGCCGAGGAGTATGCGCGGGCCAGGGCGCCGGGGCGGGTGGGGCACATCGGGGAGAACCTGCTGGCGCCCACGCTGATCGCGTACGGGGACGAGGCGCAGCGGCGGCGGTTTCTGCCGGCCATCGCGCGGGGGGAGGAGCTGTGGTGCCAGGGGTACAGCGAGCCGGACGCGGGGTCGGATCTGGCGGGGCTGCGGACGGTGGCGGTCCGGGACGGTGCCGGCTATCGCGTCAGCGGACAGAAGATCTGGACGTCGCTGGCCATGACGGCCGACTGGTGCTTCGTGCTGGCGCGGACGGATCCGGCCGAGCGGCGGCACCGTGGGCTCTCGTTCCTGCTGGTGCCGATGGATCAGCCGGGGCGCATCGAGGTGCGGCCGATCCGGCAGATGTCGGGGACGGCGGAGTTCAACGAGGTGTTCTTCGACGGTGCGGTGGCCGGGCACGTGGTGGGCGGGGAGGGTGCGGGCTGGCGGGTGGCGATGGGGCTGCTGGCGCGGGAGCGTGGGGTGTCCACGCTCGTCCAGCAGATCGGGTTCGCGGCGGAGCTGGATGAGGTCGTCGGGACGGCGGTGCGCTGCGGCGCGCTGCGCGATCCGGTGCTGCGTGAGCAACTCATCCGCCAGTGGGCGGAGTTGAAGGTCATGCGGTGGAACGCGCTGCGGACCTTGGGGGCGGCCGGGGACGCCGGCGCACCGAGTGTGGCGAAGCTGCTGTGGGGCGGCTGGCACCAGCGCCTCGGGCAGCTGGCGATGCGGGTGCGCGGGGCCGCCGCGGCGCTGGGCCCCGCCGACTGGACCGCTCAGGCGCCGTACGAACTGGACCCACTGCAGCGGCTGTTCCTGTTCACCCGGGCCGACACCCTCTACGGCGGCTCGGACGAGATCCAGCGCAACATCATCGCCGAGCGGGTGCTCGGCCTGCCCAGAGTGGAGCGGATATGAGGGGCGTCATCTTCGACGGCGAGCAGCCCCGGGTCGTGGACGATCTGGAGGTGCGGGAGCCGGGAGCGGGCGAGGTGCTGGTCGGCATCCGGGCGGTGGGGCTGTGCCACAGCGATCTGTCGGTGGTCGACGGGACCATTCCGTTTCCGGTGCCGGTGGTGCTGGGGCACGAGGGGGCGGGGGTGGTCGAGGCCGTGGGCGCGGGCGTCGGCCATGTGGTGCCCGGTGATCATGTCGCGCTGTCGACGCTGGCCAACTGCGGGGCGTGCGCGGAGTGCGACCGGGGGCGGCCGACGATGTGCCGGAAGGCGATCGGGATGCCCCAGAAGCCGTTCCGGCGGGGCGATACCGAGCTGTTCAGCTTCGCGTCGAACTCGGCGTTCGCGGAGCGCACGGTCGTCAAGGCGGTGCAGGCGGTGAAGATCGCCGAGGACATTCCGCTGACGTCGGCCGCGCTGATCGGGTGCGGGGTGCTGACCGGGGTCGGGGCGGTGCTCAACCGGGCGCGGGTGGACCGCGGGGACTCGGTCGTGGTGATCGGGGCCGGGGGGATCGGCCTCAATGTGCTCCAGGGGGCACGGATCGCCGGGGCATCGGTGATCGTGGCGGTGGACGCCAACCCCGCGAAGGAGGCGGCGGCGCGGCAGTTCGGGGCGACCCACTTCATCGACGCGTCGGTGGTGACGGACGGCGTCAAGGCGGTGAAGGAGATCCTGCCGACCGGTGCCGACCACGCCTTCGAGTGCGTGGGCAGCACCCGGCTGATCCGGCAGGCCATCGATCTGCTGGACCGGCACGGCCAGGCGGTGCTGCTCGGTGTCCCGCCGGCCACCGCGGAGGCGTCGTTCCGGGTGTCGTCGATGTATCTGGACAAGTCGATCCTGGGCTGCCGCTACGGGTCGGCCCGCCCGCAGCGGGACATCGCGCTCTACGCCCGGCTGTACCGCGAAGGGCGGCTGCTGCTGGACGAGTTGGTGACGAAGACGTATCCGGTGGAGGACTTCGCGAAGGCGGCGGACGATGCGCATCACGGGCGGGTGGCGCGGGCGGTGCTGACCTTCGGGTAAGCGGCCTTGTCCGGCCTGGCCCGATCCTTTTGATCCCTGGCCTTCCGGCCACTCGTTCCTGCCGGGGGTGACGGACGAAGCTGCTCCGGTGAACCGCATACCCGAACTGCCCCTGCGTGCGGCGGACCCCGTTCCCGCTCCCGTACCCCGTCGGCGGCGCCCGCACCGGGCCTGGTCCGTCGCCGCCGTCACCTTCCTCACCATCATCGGCGCGGCCGGCTTCGCCTCCCTCCCCGGCCTGCTCGTCGACCCGCTGCACCGCGAGTTCCACTGGTCGCGCGGCACCATCGGCTTCGCGGTGTCGGTGAACCTCGCCCTCTACGGGCTGACGGCGCCGTTCGCCGCCGCGCTGATGG
The DNA here is from genome assembly GCF_053611685.1 of Streptomyces sp. NPDC054786. Lineage (NCBI taxonomy): Bacteria > Bacillati > Actinomycetota > Actinomycetes > Kitasatosporales > Streptomycetaceae > Streptomyces > Streptomyces sp. NPDC054786. The sequence continues at coordinate 20,617 of NZ_JBSHAW010000041.1, forward strand.
ACCGGTTCGGTATCCGGCGGGTGGTCGCCACCGCCCTGACGGTGATCGCGGCAGGTGCCGGGCTGACCGTCTTCATGACCGCGGCCTGGCAACTCGTCCTCTACTGGGGTGTGCTGGTCGGCCTGGGCAGCGGGTCGATGGCGCTCGCCTTCGCGGCGACGGTCACCGGCCGCTGGTTCACCGCGCGGCGCGGGCTGGTCACCGGCGTCCTCACCGCGGCCGGCGCCTCCGGGCAGCTGATCTTCCTGCCGGTCCTCTCCTGGATCGTCGACCGGCACGACTGGCGCCCGGCCGCGGTGACCGTCGCGCTCGCCGCGCTCGCCGTCGTCCCCCTGGTGTGGCTGCTGCTGCGCGACCACCCGGCGGATGTGGGCCTCGCGCCGTATGGGGCCCAGGAGTTCCTCCCCAAGCCGCCGCCGCAGCGGGGCGCGGCCCGGCGCGCGGTGCGGGCGCTGGTCTCGGCGGCCCTCCCGCAGGGGCGGCTTCGGCCGGGCGGTGGGACCCCCACCGGTCCGTTCTGGCTGCTGGCGGGCACCTTCGCGATCTGCGGCGCCACGACGAACGGCCTGGTCAAGACGCACTTTGTGCCCGCGGCGCACGACCATGGCATGCCGATCACGGCGGCCGCCTCACTGCTCGCGGTGATCGGCATCTTCGATATCGCCGGAACCATTGCTTCCGGCTGGTTCACCGACCGCTTCGACCCCCGCCGGCTGCTTGCCGTCTACTACGGCCTGCGCGGACTGTCGCTGATGTTCCTGCCGCTGCTGCTGGCCGACACCGTCCACCCTCCGATGGTCTTCTTCATCGTCTTCTACGGCCTCGACTGGGTGGCGACCGTCCCGCCGACCATCGCCCTGTGCCGCGAGTACTACGGCGAGGACAGTGCGATCGTCTTCGGCTGGGTGCTGGCCGCCCACCAGGTGGGCGCCGCCCTGATCGCCTTCCTCGGCGGCCTGGCGCGCGACGCCTTCGGCACCTACAACCCGGTCTGGTACGCGTCGGGTGCGCTGTGTGCCGTCGCGGCGCTGATGGCCCTGGTCATCCGGCAGCGGCGCGTGGGGGAGGGGCGGCCGGCCGCGGCGTAGACCGCCGGTGGCTTGAGTGCGCGACCGCACCGGCCGCGCTCACGCACGGAGCTGCCCGAAGGCGCCCCGGTGGAAGAGGAGCGGGCCGCTCTCGGCGGCGGCCGGGTCCGTGCCGAGGGCGTCGACCCGGCCGACCACGATCAGATGGTCGCCGCCGGTGTGCACGGCCTGGACCGTGCAGTCGGTCCAGGCCGGAACGTCCGCCAGCCGGGGCGAGCCGGTCGCGGGCGCGGCCCCGTAGTGGACACCGGCGAACTTGTCGCCCCCGCTGACCGCGAAGCCCCGGCAGAGCTCGCCCTGTCCGGCGCCGAGGATGTTGACACAGAACACCCCGGCGCGGGCGATCCGCGGCCAGGTGGTCGACGTACGCGCCACCATGAACGCCACCAGCGGCGGGTCGAGGGAGAGCGAGGTGAAGGACTGGCAGGCGAAACCGGCCGGTCCCGGTTCCCCGGGGGACGTGATGACCGTGACGCCGCTGGCGAAGTGCCCCAGGACGGAGCGGAATTCGGCCGGTTCCAAGGGGGCGCGCTCGTCGTCGCGTACGGCCCGCAGCGCGGGGCGTGGAAGTGGCCCGGCGGGTGCGGTGGCCGGCGCGGCGGCCGTGGTGGGTGCGCCGACGGAGCGCAGGTACCGCACGGCCGTGGCCGCCATTGCAGCGTGTCCCATCATGGCTTTATTGAATCTGATGAAGCATCAGATGTGAAGGTGCGGGGAGCGGCGGCCACCCGCACGTGTGGTTTGCCGGGCGATCAGGGCCGATCTTGGGGGATTCGCGGGAGATTGAGGGGCGGATTCCTGATTGCGTGTCGCCCGCACGGGTAGCGTCCACTTCGGCCGCGTCCGTAGCCGAGCACGGGGGAGAGTTCCGGTACATGGCCGATGCGACATCGTCATCAGCTTCGTCTGCCGCGTCACCCACCTTCGACGAGGTCTTCTGCGGGCTGCTGCCCCGCCTCTATCGGAGGGCGGTGATGCTGGCCGGATCGAGACAGTCCGCGGAGGATGTGGTGCATGAGGCGTACCTCAAACTCGCCGCCCGTCCACAGCGCTTACTCGCCCATCCGGAGCCGTACGCCTACGCCTTCACCGCCGTGCTCAACGTCGCCCGTGACGCCTACCGCAAGGACCGGCGGCAGGTGCTGGTGGACGGGATGGACGGCGTCGAGGAAGCCGGTGCGGGCGGGATGGGTGGTGGCGCCGGTGCGGGGCCCGGTGTGGCGTCCGGCGGTTGGGACGGTGGGGTGGAGCGGCGGCAGGCCGAGATCGAAGCGGTGCGTCTGCTGGGGAAGTTGTCGCACCGGCAGGCCGGCATCGTCATCCTCGTCGACCTCGACGGCTACACCATCGACCAGGCAGCGAAGATCATGAAGGTGCACCGTGGCACCGCCGCCCGCCATCGCGCCCGTGCGCTGGACAGGCTGCGCGCCTACCTCGTTGAATCGGAGCACGGGCAGGCCGGGAGGTGAGCGGCGCAGTGGGCGTGGGGCCACGGTACGACGGCGGTGTGGGCGGAACGGGCGGCGGCGGCCGGGGTTTCGGCGGCGGCCGGGGCGACGGCGCCGGGGACGATGCCGAGGCGCTGCTGCGGGCGCGCCTACGGCTCGCGGACGAACAGATCGAGACACCGCCCGGTCTGTGGGACCGCATCAGGGAACCCGGCAGTGCGCCGGAGCCCGCCGTGGTCGCGCTGCCCCGGAAGCGGCCGTACGCGGTCGCGCTCGTGGTCGCGGCGGCGGTGGCCGCGGTGGCGCTCGGGGTGTGGTGGCTGGTGCGTCCCGGGCCCGTCACCCTGCAGCCGGCGGGGCCGTCCCCGACGGTGAAAGTCACGGTCTACAACAGTGAACAGGCCTGCCGCACGGGCCGCTCCCTGGAGTGCGCCTTGCGGCTGGCCCGGGACCCGCGCGCCGAATACGCCGCGCGCGGCAACTTTGCCGGCCGGGTCTGGCACGGCGATGACCTGGCCGCGCGCTGTGTGGTGACCGACGGACGGATGGTCCGCGACGAAGCGGGCATCACCTCCACCCGCTGGTATCTGGTCACCAGCGGGACGGGGGCGCGGGGCTGGCTGCCGGGGGTGCGGACGCGGAACACCCGTGAGGTGCGGGAGTGTGCGGCTGGGGCGAAGTAGGCGGTCCACGGGGGCCGGTGGGCGGCCCGCGGAAGGGCGGCGCCTACGAGGCATAGGGCGCCGGATCTTCGTCTTGCCCGTGCGCCGGGCGCGGGCCCTTCGTATCCGCTTCGTCTCCGCTTCGTCTCCCGTGCGTCCGGCGCGGCGGGTCACCGCCCCCGGTAGGCCGGGTTGCGCCGCTCCACGAAGGAGGCGACCCCCTCCTGTGCGTCCGCCGTCGTCATATTGATCTCTTGGGCGGTGGCCTCGGCCGCGAAGGCCGCGGCACGGTCGGCGTCGAGCGAGGCATTGACCAGCTGTTTGGTCAGGGCCAGCGCCCGGGTCGGGCCCGCCGCCAGCCGCTCTGCCCACTCCCGGGCCGTCTTTGCCAGCTCGCAGTCCAGGACGACTCGGTTGACCAGTCCCAGCCGTGCCGCCTCGGCGGCCGGTACCGCGTCGCCGAAGAACATCAGCTCCTTGGCGCGCTGCGGGCCGACCAGCCGTGGCAGGAGGTAGGCGCCGCCGCCGTCCGGGACCAGACCGCGGCGTACGAACACCTCGACGAAACGGGCCGATTCGGCGGCCAGCACCAGATCGCAGGCGAGCGCGAGATGGGCGCCGAGCCCGGCCGCGGTGCCGTTGACGGCGGCGACGACCGGCTTCTCGCAGTCCAGCACCGCCGCGATGAGGCGCTGGGCGCCGTCGCGGATCATCCGGGCGACGTCACCGGCGACCCGTTCACCCGACGACGGCGAGCCGCGGAGATCGGCACCCGCACAGAAGCCCCTGCCGGTCGCGGTGATGACCACGGCCCGTACGTCCGGGTCGGCCGAGGCGTCGGCGAGCCGGCCGATGAGGCGTTCGCGCTGCTCCCAGGTGACGGCGTTCATCGCCTCCGGCCGGTTGAGGGTGATCCACGAGACGCCGTTGTCAGTGGCGTGCAGTACCAATGAATCGACGGGGTCCGCGCGGTCGGGGGGATCGACACGGGCGGTGCCGTCGGCGGGCCGGCCGGGCCCGGCGGGCTTGTCGGGCCCGGCGGCGCCGTCGGCGGGGGGAACGGAACCGGGGGACGGTGAGGGCGTCATGGGGGAGCGGCTCCCAAGGGTGCGGTCAGGGTGTGGACGGCGGGGCGCGGCGTGGCGGGTGCCGGCGTGGTGGCTGACGGCGTTCGTGCGGGTGCGGGCGTGGGTGTGCCTGTGGGTACGGGGCCGGTCAAGGGCAGATGGCCAGCGCGTCGAGGGCGACGGCGCCCTCCCCGCGTGGCAGCACCACCAGCGGATTGATGTCCAACTCCGCCAGTTCGCCGTCGAGTTCGAGCGCCATCCGCTGCACTCTGAGCACGACCTCGACCAGCGCATCGATATCCGCGGGCGGTGCGCCGCGTGCACCGTCCAGGAGGGCGCGGCCGCGGAGCTCGTCGAGCATCGCGCGCGCCTGGTCCTCACCGAAGGGCGGGATGCCCACAGCGACGTCCTGCAGGACCTCCACGAGCACCCCGCCGAGGCCGACGGTCACGGTCGGCCCGAAGAGGCTGTCGTGGGTGATGCCGACGACCATCTCGACGCCCCGCTGGATCATCTGGCAGACCAGTACACCGTCCAGCGGGACGTCCTCGTAACGGGCGATGTCGGTGAGCTCGCGATAGGCATCCCTGACCTGGCTGGCCGAGGTCAGTTGGACCTTGACCAGGCCGAGTTCGGTCTTGTGCGCCAGCTGTGGCCCGGAGGCCTTCATGACCACGGGGTAGCCGACCAGGCTCGCCGCCCGTACGGCCGCCGCCGCGCTGGTCACCAGCTGTTCGCGCGGGACCCGGATGCCGTAGGCGCGCAGCAGCTGCTTGGCCCCGTGTTCACTGAGCGGCTGGCCCGGACGCATCAGGGCCTGCGCCTTGCGCGCGGACGGGGACGGGATGCGCGGTGCGTCCTCGAAGGGGGAGCGGTAGCCGGCGGCGAAGCGGTGGTGGTCGAGGTAGGCACGAACGGCGGTGATGCAGTTGGCGAAGGTGCGGAAGGTCGCCACCCGCGAGGAGCCGAGGAGGGTGCTGCGGTAGGCGTCCTCGGTACCGACCGGCGAGCCCCACACCACACACACCAGCTTGTCCGTCTGCTCCGCCGCATCCACCAGATCCTGCGCGAGCTTGTCGCTCATGGGCGGGAAGGGCCCGGTGATCGGGCAGATCAGTACGCCGATGGACGGGTCGGCCAGGATCGCGTCGATGATCTTGCGGCCGCGCCAGTCGCCGACCGGGTGCCCGCCGTTGTCGATCGGGTTGGCGACGTTGAGGTAGTCCGGTATCCACTGGTGCAGTTCGGCCTGCTTGACCTCACCGAGGGTGGGCAGCCGCAGCCCCGCCGCCGTCGCCAGGTCGGAGAAGTGGGCGCCGGTGCCGCCGGAGATCGAATAGACGGCTATGCCCTCCGCGGTGGGCTTGCCGGCGCGGGCCAGCAGGGCGGCGGTGTCCTGCAGCTCGTCGAGACCGTCCACCCGGATCACGCCGAACTGCCGCATCGCCGCGTCCACGACGCCGTCGGCGCCGGTGAGCTTGCCGGTGTGCGAGGCGGCCGTACGGGCACCGGTCTCGGTGCGTCCGACCTTGACGGCGACGACGGGCACCTTGTTGCGGGCGGCGCGGTCGGCGGCCAGCAGAAAGCTGCGGCCGTCCTTGAGGCCTTCCACATACGCGGCGATGGCGCCGACCTCGGGGCGGGTGGCGAAGTAGGAGAGAAAGTCAGCCGTCTCCAGATCGGCCTCGTTGCCGGTGGGGGCCCAGTGCGAGAGGCGGATGCCCAGTTCCTGAAGGCTGAAGACGGGGCGGCCCTGGTGGCCTGACTGCGTGATCAGGGCGATGGCCGGGCCGTCCAGGTCCTCGCGGAACTTCTCGAAGGCGTTGAGGTTGGTGTTCGGGCCGAGCAGCCGCAGACCGGAGCGTTCGACAGCCTCGGCCAGCCGGGCCTGGGCGGCCGCGCCGCGCTCGCCGGTCTCGGCGAATCCGGAAGCGAAGGCCACGGCGAACTTCACCTTGGCCTCGGCGAGTTGCTCGATGACCGGCAGTGGATCACCGACGAGGAGTACGGCGAGGTCGACGGTCTCCGGGAGATCGGCGACGGTGGCGTGGCAAGGCCGCCCGAAGACCTGGGTGCGCCCGGGGTTCACGGGGTGGAGCCGGGCGCCGACGCGTTCCGCCCAGGCGATCAGCTGGCGGGTGATGCCCGTGTTGGGGCGGCCCTCGCTGTCCGAGGCGCCGACCACGGCCACGGACTCGGGCCGGAAGAACCGGTCCAGGTCGGGCACCGGAGCGTGCAGCGGGCGCCCGCTGACATCGCGGTCGACCGCCCCGGCGCCCTGTCCGCCGTCGCCGGGGTGCGGTTCACTGATGCCGTGGACGGAGTGTGGTGGTTGCTCCCCACAGGCCATGACGCGGGCCGGCCGGGAGTGAGTGGTGAGGGTGCCGTGAGTCGATCCAAGCATCGCAGACGCCCGCTCCTGTGTGAGGCCTCTCGTTCTCCTTACCTGACGCATAGTCAGATTACTGAACTGACGGCGCGTCAGGAATGGGGCTGCACGGTAAAAGCTTGCGGGGTTCGGTCCGGGGGCGGCCTCGGCTCCCCCGGGGTGGGCGTGGATTACGCAGGGCCCCTTGCGCGACGAGTTCCGTATCGGCTGAACTGACGTACCGTCAGAGGGGGGTGGGGGCGTGTGGTGCGTCCATGACCGGGCGGAGCAGGGGCAGAACGCCATGATGGCGCTGATCTCACTGGTCACCCCGTACGCGAGGAGCCGGCAGACGTGGTCGGTCGATGAAGCGGTGGGGGTGTTCGCGTAATGGCCGGGACTGCTGGGACGAGAGGGATGCAAGGTGCTGTGCCGCGTGCGGCGCGGAGTGCGGCCCGTTTCGATCTGCCGGAGGTGGATGCCTTCACCCGGCCGTACTGGGATGCGGCGGCCGAGGGGCGGCTGCTGCTGCGTCGCTGCCGGGCAGAGGGGTGCGGTGCGGCGCATCACTACCCGCGTGAGTTCTGCCCGTACTGCTGGAGTGAGGATGTCGGCTGGGCACAGGCCACCGGCCGCGCCACCCTCTACACCTGGTCCGTCGTGCACCGTAACGACCTTCCGCCGTTCGGCGACCGGGTCCCGTACATCGCAGCCGTGGTCGATCTGGTCGAAGGCCCCCGGATGATGACCGAGATCACCGACTGCCCGGAGCCGGAACTACGGATCGGGATGCCGCTCGCGGTGCACTTCCGTCGCGAGGGCGAGGGCGAGGGCGCAGGTGACGGGGAAGGTGAGGGCGCGGGCGGCAGGGTCGCCCTCCCTGTCTTCCGGCCCGCGTGACGTCAGGGTGTGCCTGAGTGCCTGAGTGCCTGAGTGCCTGAGGGTCTGCGGGTCTGCGGGTGTGCGTCCCCCACGTGTGCGCCCATGCGCCCGTGCGCCCTTGCGCCCATGCGCTCACGTGCCCGCCTTCCCGCCACCCTGTGCCCCTGGCCAGGAACGCGGCGTAATGCGGTGGCGGGCGCGCCGCGTCCGCGGGATGCTGTGGCCGTGCTGATTCGTGACGCGACCGCGGGCGACTGGCCCGCCATCTGGCCCTTCTTCCACGCCATCGTGGCGGCCGGGGAGACCTATGCCTATCCGCGGGACCTCGATGAGGCGACGGCCCGCGAGATGTGGATGCTGACGGCGCCCGGCCGCACGGTCGTCGCCGTCGACGAGTCCGGCACGGTGCTCGGTACGGCCAAGATGAACCCCAACCACATGGGCGGCGCCGCACATATCGCCAGCGCGAGCTTCATGGTCGATCCGCAGCGCGGCGGACGCGGCGTCGGCCGGGCGCTGGGCGAACACGTACTGGCCTGGGCCCGCGCCGAGGGCTATCGCGCGATGCAGTTCAACGCTGTCGTGGAGACCAACACCGGTGCCGTCGCCCTCTGGGAGTCCCTGGGCTTCCGGATCATGACGACGCTCCCCGAGGGTTTCCGGCACCCCACCAAGGGCTATGTGGGGCTGCACATCATGTATCAGCAGCTGTGAGGGCGAGCGGACCGGTGGAGGTATCAGGGCCGCGGTGAGGACCGGGCCGGCCGAGACCTCTGGACCGGCTGTGATGCCCGGCCTGGCCGAGACGCCTGTTCTCTTCGACGACGCCCGGCCTGGCCGAGACGCCCGCTCCTCCGACGACGCCCGGCCTGGCCGAGACGCCCGCTCCTCCGACGACGCCCGGCCTGGCCGAGACGCCCACTCCTCCGACGACGCCCGGCCCGGCCGAGGCTCCCGTTCCTCCGACGACGCCCGGACCCGCTCCCCGGCTCACGGCCAGAGCAGTTCCTTCACCCAGCCCCCGCCCTCGTAGCGGTAGTTGAGGCGCACATGACGGCGCCGCGCATCGCCCTGGAAGAACTCGACCTCCTCGGCGCGCAGCACATACAGCGTCCAGCTCGGCACCGGCGCCTCCGGCTCGCGCCGGGCGTGCTCCCATGCGGCGTCCGAGGCGCGCGCCAGCTCCGCCGTCGAGCCGAGCACCTCGCTCTGCCGGCCGACCAGCGCCGCGGCCAGCGCGCCCGTGGAGCGGCGGTGCAGATCGGCGGCGCTCTCCTCGGGGCCCGCCGCGGTCACCGATCCGCGGACCCGCACCTGGCGGCCGACCGCGGCCCAGTAGAAACCGAGCGCCGCCCGCGGCCGCTCGGCCAGTTCGCGGCCCTTACGACTGCCGCGATGCGAGGCGAAGTGCCAGCCCTGCTCATCGGCGTCGTGCAGCATCAGGGTCCGCACGGAGGGGTCACCGGCCGCGTCCGCGGTGGCGAGCGTCATGGTGTGCGGCTCGGGCACACCAGCCTCGGCGGCCTCCCGCAACCACTGCCGGAACAGGGGCAGCGGATCGTCCGGAGCCGTTGCCGGGTCGAACGACGGCAGCTCGACGTCCCAGACCCGCAGCCCGCGCAGCAGCTCATGGAACGCGCGGGCGTCCGCAGCTCCGGAGTGGTTCGCGGTGGCGTCGGCGGGGACGGCATCCGGCGTGTTCCGGTGCCCGGGATGATCAGTCATGTCAGGCAGCGTACGTGGGGCGTGCGGCGGCCGGAGCGGGACCGGCGGCCCCGTTCGATACCGGATGGTCCTTGAGCGTGATCGCGTTGGCCCCACGCTGTACGTCCTCGGCGATCTTCTTCGCGACCAGGTTCTTCCACGGCATGTAGGGCAGGATCCGCATCATCAGATGCCGGAACCGGATCTGCCGCCGGGTGCCCACCGTCATCTCCTGGGCGAACTCCGTCGCCAGCGCATGATTGACCGCGACATAGCCGCGCAGCTCCTCCTCGTAGCGCCCGAAGGCCGCCTCCGGATCGCGGTCGGCCGCCGCGAGTTCCCCGGCCAGGACGTACGCGCCGACCAGCGCCATCCCCGTGCCCTGACCCGACGCCGGTGAGGCGCAGTGCGCGGCATCGCCGAGCAGCACCACCCGGCCGCGCGACCAGCGGTCCATCTCGACCAGCTGCAGCCCGTCGAAGTAGAAGTCGCTCGCCTCGCGAGCCGCTTCGAGCAGCCGTGGGACCTCCCGCCAGCCTCCGGCCGGGGGGACGCCCAGCCCCTCGAACGCGGCTTCCAGCAAGGCCCGTTGCTGATCCGGGTCCCGGTGGTCATAGCTCAGCCGCGGTGAGCGGAAGATGAGCAGGCCCTTGGCCGCGGGGTCTCCGGCGGAGCTGTAGGCACAGATCAGCCTGCCGGGTTGGGCGTGGTACAACTCCTCGCGGTCCAGGCCGAGTTCATTCGGCATGGAGAAGGCGGAGGCATACGCCCCGAGGTGCCGTAGGAACTGCTCCTCCGGGCCGAAGACCAGCCGCCGGACGGTGGAGTGCAGACCGTCCGCGCCGACGACGAGGTCGAAGCGACGGGGAGCGGCACGCTCGAACGTGACCTCGACGCCTGTGGCACCTGTGGCGTCCGGGGTGATCGAGGTGATCGAGTCGCCGAAGACGTACTCGACATCCCTCCGGGTGCGCTCGTAGAGGATGCGCGCCAGATCGCCGCGCATGATCTCGTCGTCGCGGCCGACCCGGGCGCCGAAGATATCGGCGGGGAGGGTGGCGATCCGCTTGCCGTCGTCGTTCACGTACGCGCCGGTCCGCATGTCCGTACTGGCGCGCTGGATCTCCTCCAGGATCCCCATCCGTTCGACGACCTCGATCGCGGCGCCCCGGATATCGACCTTGTAGCCGCCGGTCCGCAGCTCGGGGGCGCGCTCGACGACGGTCACCGCGAAGCCGTAGCGGTGCAGCCAGTACGCGAGCGCCGGGCCGGCGATGCTCGCGCCGGAAATCAGCACGGTCTGGGGCGTGGTGCGGGGCGACGGGTCGGTGCTGGGCATGACGGGGTTCCCTTCGGGGTCGTGGCGCTCCTGAACGGACTGCGCAGGGTGATCCCGGCGCTCGGTCGTGAGGCACTCGCCGACCGGTGAGACCGATTATACGAGCGTCTTAAACGCTTGTCTATGACAGTTGTACATGACGCCGTGCGGGCCGGCCGGTGGTAGCCGGATTGCCTGCCGCGCCGCCCGTAGCCTCATCGCTCATGACGTTGCTGATGGCCCTGCTCAAGGCCCTGCTCAAGGCGTTGTCCGTCGCGGCGGCCAAGTAGGACACGTCCTGACCTCGATCGTCACTAGCGTCGGCCTTGGCAGTGTCACTGCGAAGGAGCAGAAGTTGAGCAAGATCAGCACCAACCAGCCGCTCGGAACGCCGGCCTGGATCGACCTGGGGGTCCCCGACCTCGACCGTGCGAAGGCGTTCTACCGCGCGCTGTTCGGCTGGGAGTACGAGGAGCGGTCGGCGGCGACCGGCCCGTTCACGCTGTGTCTGCTGCGCGGTCAGCGGGTGGCGGCGCTGCGGCCGGTCTCCGCCGCCGACGTCGAGGGCGAGTCCTGGTGGCACGTCTACTTCGCCACGGACGACTGTGACGGTACGGCCAAGCAGATCGCCGTCGGCGGCGGGAGGGTGCTCGCACCGCCTGCGGACGCGGCGGACCTGGGGCGTACGGCGGTCGTGGCGGACCCCACCGGAGCCCGCTTCAGCCTCTGGCAGGGACGTACGCTGCCGGGCTGTGAGCTGGTCAACGAGCCCTGCACGCTGGTCCGCAACGACCTCGCCTGCCCGGACCCCGGCCCTGCCCGCCGCTTCTACGCCACCGTCTTCGACTTCACTCTCGACGGCAACGACGACCTCCCCGACTTCGACTTCACCTTCCTGCGCCGCCCCGACGGCCATGAGATCGGCGGCATCTTCGGCGATCCGTCGGCCACGGCATCCCGTTGGCAGACGGTGTTCGAGGTCGCGGACACCGACGCACTGGTGGGCAGCGCCCTCGCCGCAGGGGGTACCGCAGGCACCCCGGAAGACGCCCCCTACGGCCGCATGGTCGCGATCACCGATCCGTTCGGGACGGCCTTCAGCGTCATCACCCGCCCGTCGAGCGCCGGTTAGCCATCGCGCGCGGTCCGGCCCGGGCTCCCGGCCCGGGCCGGACCAGCCATGCCGCGCCCCCCACCCCGCCGGGCCCCCACCCCGTCACGCCACCACGGCGCCACCGCGGAAAAAAATCCATTCGCCCCGCCGCAGGACCCCTCCTACGCTTCCCCCATGAACTTCCTTCAGATCTACGGCTGACACGGCCGAGGGCGTTCCACCGCCCCGCCCGCACCCAGGTGCGCCCGCGGCGCGCCGGCTTCGTTGCCGGTGTCGCGCGATGCCGCCTGGGCCGTCGGGCTTCCGTGTCCCCGTTCCGTAGCTCTGTACCGAAGGAAGTCCTGCTCCTATGCGTCGCTCTGTTTCTGCCCCTGCCCATATCGCCATGGTCGGCGCGCCCATGGTCAGCCATGTGCTGCCCAGTCTGGAGATCATCCGTGAGCTGGTGGCCCGCGGCCATCGCGTGACGTACGCCAACACCGACCATGCGGCCGAGCTGATCGCCCCCACCGGCGCCGAGTTCGTCCGCTACACCTCCACCCTGCCGGTCGACGGCAACTGGCCGCAGGACCCCGTCGCCGCCTGCTCGCTCTTCCTTGACGACGCGATCGCGGTCCTGCCGCAGCTGCGTGCCGCGTACGACGACGACCCCGCCGACCTCTACCTCTACGACATCGCCGCCTACGCGGCCCGTGCGCTGGCCGAGTCGCAGGGCCGCGACCTCGTTCAACTGTCCCCGACCTATGTGGGCTGGGAGGGGGCCCAGGAGGAGTTCGGCGCGCTGTTCGCCGGGCTGCCGGGGGCGGATGCCTACCGCGCGCTGTTCGCCGCCTGGCTGGCACGGTGCGGTGCGGTCACCACGGATGTCGACGACTTCTCCGGCCGGCCGCGCCGGGCGCTGGCCATGATCCCGCGCGCCATGCAGCCGTGTGCGGACCGGGTGGACGACGCCGCGGTGACCTTCGTCGGGCCGTGCTTCGGCAGCCGTGCGGAACAGGGCGGCTGGACGCGGCCGGCCGGCGCCGACAAGGTGTTGCTGGTGTCGCTGGGTTCTGCGTACACGCGGCAGCCGGAGTTCTACCGGCAGTGCGTGGCGGCGTTCGGAGAGTTGCCGGGATGGCATGTGGTGCTGCAGATCGGCAAGCACACCGACCCGGCGGAGCTGGGGGACGAGATCCCCGCGAACATCGAAGTACGGTCGTGGGTACCGCAGTTGGCGGTACTGGAGCAGGCGGATGCGTTTGTGACGCATGCGGGGATGGGCGGCAGCAGTGAGGGGCTGTACGTCGGTGTGCCGATGATCGCCGTCCCGCAGGGCGCCGAGCAGTTCCACAACGCCGACCGACTGGTGGAGCTGGGCGTCGCCCGGCGCCTCGACACCGCCGACGCCACGGCGGCGGCCTTGCGCGGTGCCCTGACGGAACTCACCACCGATCCCCAGGTCGCCGCACGTTCCGCCGGGCTACGGGCGGAGTCCCGCGCGGAGGGGGGCGCCCGCCGCGCCGCCGATCTGATCGAGGAGCGGCTGGGCTGACGCTCCGGGGCCGGGTGGACGGGCCGGGCGGATGGGGCGGGGCGGGGCTCGGGCGCAGCCCCGTCAGCCCCGTCCCAACACCACCGTCCCCGATGAACAGAACCAGCCACCCGTGCCCGAGGCGACCGCGAGCTGCGGCAGCGCGCCGTCGCGCTGACGAACCTGGCGGTCCGGGCCGGCCTCGCCGCGGAGCTGGCGTACCGCCTCGACCAGCAGGAACAGGCCGCGCATACCGGGATGGCAGGCGGCCAGCCCACCCCCGTCGGTGTTGACCGGCAGCTCCCCGTCCCGCAGCAGCCGCCCCTTCTCGACGAACGCACCGCCCTCCCCCTTGGCGCAGAAGCCCAGGTCCTCCAGGGTCACCAGGGTCATATAGGTGAAGGCGTCATAGAGTTCCGCGAGGTCGATCTCGGAGGGGCGGACACCGGCGCGTTCGAACGCCAGCCGGCCGGAGACCGCGGCGGGCGAGACGGTGAAGTCGTCCCACTCCGACATGGTGGTGTGCGAGACCGCCGTGCCGGAACCGAGTACCCATACCGGGGGTTTGGCGAGGTCGTCGACGTAGTCCTCGGCGACGAGCAGGACCGCGCAGCCGCCGTCGGAGCGGATGCAGCAGTGCAGTTTGGTGAACGGGTCGGCGATCACGGGGCCGGAGAGAACCTCGTCGACGGTGATCGGGTCGCGGTACATGGCGTCGGGGTTGGCCGCCGCATTGGCGCGCGCCTGGACGGCTATCTGGGCCAACTGCTCCAGGGTGGTGCCGTATTGGTGCATATGGCGGCGGGCGGCCATGGCGTACTTGGCGACCAGGGTGTGCCCGTAGGGGACCTCGAACTGGAGTGGGCCGCGGGCCCCGAAGGAGAGGTTCGCGGTGCGGCGCCCGGCCTTGAGGTCGGCGCGAGCGGTGGAACCGTAGACGAGAAGTACGGCGTTGGCGTGGCCGGCGGCGATCGCGTCGGCGGCGTGCGAGGCCAGTACTTCCCAGGTGGAGCCGCCGACCGAGGTCGAGTCGACCCAGGTGGGGTGCAGCCCCAGGTATTCGGCGACTTCGACGGGCGCGAGGGTGCCCAGGCCCGCCGAGGCGAAGCCGTCGATCACCGAACGGTCCAGACCGCTGTCGGCGAGTGCCCGGCGGGCGGCCTGGGCGTGCAGGGCGTACGGGGTGGCCTCGTCCACGCGCCCGCAATCCGACAGGGCCACTCCGGCGACGGCGACCTGGCGCTTCCCGTAACGGGTCCCTGAAGTCATGAATCTGACGGTACATCAGATCCTGGCGGGCGGGCAGAGGGCGGATCGCTGCCCGGCGCCCGCCCGGCCTCCGCGTTCTGCCCGGCCTTCGTGGCTTTCGTGGCCTGCGCCCGGTCTCCGTGTCCCGCGTCCGGCTTCCCCGCCTTGCGCCCGGCCGGCGCGACCGGCAGGTCGGCCACGACCCGGCATCGGGCCACCAAGGAAGGCGAACCCAAGGAAGGCGACATAAAGCGATTATCGGAGAATCGGAGATAATGGCGCGGTCTTTAAATGCTTTCCCGCGGCGGGTATTCTCCATTCGCTGTGTGTATTTCACCGGTCCGGACTTCGACCGGTTGACTGCTCGCTGTTGCCCATGCGGTGGAGCAGGCATTTCCGTGTGCGGGACGAGAGGTTCCCGCCTGTCTCAGGGAGTGTCATGTTCGCCTTCGCATTGCGTTGGCCGGTGCCTGCCCAGGCGCGCGGCTCCGGAATGACTGACGGATTCTTGGCGGGGGACGTCATTCCCGGCATCGCATTCTCCTCTTCCCCGACGGGGCGCTCGCGCATGTGACCAGCAGGAATGCGGGAACGGGTGCGGGAATGACGGCACCGGAATGCCGAGCTCCCGGCCGACCTGGCTCTGGTTCGCCCGTCAGGCGAAAGTCGCGGCGTCATGCCGTCATGCCGTCATGCCGTCACGCGGTCCCGCCGTCCGCTCGATATCGGCCCGGAAATTATTGCATCTCATGGCAAATGGTCAGTGAAATTCCCTTCCAGCCTCACAGGAGAAAACCGTGCGTCACTTCAAGCATGTCGCTCTGAGTGCGGTCACCGGATTGGCCGCTCTCCTTTTCTGCGCGCCCTCGGCATCGGCTTTCACCGGTACGGGCGGCGGGCCCAATCCGCCGAGAGAGGAAGTCTTCCAGCTGGTCGCGAAGCAGACTCAGGGCGGTCTCGTCGATGTGGACGGATCGGGCGGGCCAAGCCTGGGGGACGAATTCGTCTTCAGCGGGAATCTCTTCCGCGGCAGTATCGCGGTCGGCACCTTCAGCGAGATCTGCACGCTGACCCGCTTCGAGCCCACGGATGAGTTCGACCTGCAGTGCGCATCCGATCTGTCCCTCTCCCAGGGGCAGCTCACCGTGCAAGGCCGGTTCACCGTCACCACGGCCGGCCCCGGCAACATCGACATGGCGATCACCGGAGGCACGGGCCGCTACCGCACCGCCCACGGCTACCTCCACGCCGTCAACATCACGCAAACGGAAACGCAGCTCACGGTCCATCTCATCCTCTGACCCACCCGCACCCCGCCCTCGGCCCCGACCGCATCGGCGAGGCCGAGGGTGACGTCATCGGGCGGCGCCGGGAGCGCGCGCCCCGTACTCCCGACGACTTGCGGACACGGCCTAGGAAAGTGCACCCCCCGTCCCTACTATGACGGTCCGTCAGATCGGA
Source organism: Streptomyces sp. NPDC054786 (assembly GCF_053611685.1). NCBI lineage: Bacteria > Bacillati > Actinomycetota > Actinomycetes > Kitasatosporales > Streptomycetaceae > Streptomyces > Streptomyces sp. NPDC054786. Next base: position 36,490 of record NZ_JBSHAW010000041.1, read on the forward strand.
AGCGGGGGCCCGTCGGACCGGACGGGCGTTGTCGCACGGCCGGGAGGAGCCCGCCGATGGATGCCGCGTTCACCGAGGAGCAGCACGAAATCCGCCGCACGCTGCGCGAACTGCTGCTCAAACGCTGCGGTCCGGACGAGGTCAAGGCGGCGGTGCGCACCCCGCCCGGGTACGACGAGCAGCTGTGGCGACAGCTCGCCGCTCAGCTCGGCCTGCCCGGCCTGGCGCTGCCCGCCGCATACGGAGGGGTGGGCTGCGGGCCCACCGAACTCGCCCTGGCCTGCGAGGAGACCGGCCGCGCCGTGCTTCCCTCGCCGCTCATCGCCACCGCCGCGCTGGCCGCGCCGCTGATCCTCGCGCTGGGCAGTGAACGCCAGCGCAGCGCACTGCTGCCGGCCCTCGCCACCGGAGAGCTGACCGGAACGCTCGCCGTACCGGGCGGGCAGCTCGCCACCGCACTGGCGTTGACCGGGCCGAACGACGGTGACTGGGCGGGCGGCGGCCGGGCCGGCGGCATCCAGGCGCGGGTGCAGGACGGAACGTGGCGGCTGTACGGGGAGGCCGGGCAGGTGTTGAACGGGCACACCGCGGAGGTGCTGGTGGTGGCCGCACACGCCGGTGGGTTCGCACACAGCCGTACCCTGCTCTTTCTCGTACGGGCGACGACACCCCACCCGGCGCCCCACCCGGCACCCCACCCGGTGGACCGGCCGGACGCCCGGCGCGCTGAAGCGCCCGTCGTTCCCGGTCTGTTGCGGACCCGGCAGACCGCGTTGGACGAGACCCGCCCGCAGGCGCGCCTCGAACTGCGCGAGGTACCCGCCGAGTTGCTGGGGGAGGGGGACGGCGACGAGGCTGCGGTGGCCGGGGCGCTCGCTGCGACCGGGGTGACGGCCGCCACGGCGCTGGCCGCCGAGGCGGTCGGGGCGGCCGATACGGCGCTGGCCCGCACCGTCGCCTACGTCCAGGAGCGCGAGCAGTTCGGCCGGCCCATCGGCTCTTTCCAGGCGGTGCAGCACCGGCTCGCCGATCTGTATGTGACGCTGCAGGCGGCGCGCTCGGCGGCGTACTACGCGGCGTGGTCGGCGGGCGGCGGAGGGTCCGGGGGCCGGGGCGCCGAGCCCGGTGTGGGGGCGCTCGCGCTGGCGCAGGCACTGGAGACGCTGCGTGTGGTGGCGGCCGAGGCCGTGCAGCTGCACGGCGGCATCGGCTTCACCTGGGAGCACGACGCGCATCTGTACTTCAAGCGTGCGGCCTGCGATGAACTGCTGCTGGGCCCCGTGCACCGGCTCCGGGCACGGGCCGCGGAGGAGGCCGGGCTGTTCACGGGCGGGGCGGGGGAGACCGGCGGTGGCAGGGAGACCGACGGGAGCAGGGTGACACCCGCAAGCCGGGACGCGGCCGGTGCGCCGGCGGGAGCCCGTACGCCAGAGGCGGTGGAGGCCTGATGCCGCCGGGTGAGCGGTTGCTCCAGAAGGTCTCCGCAACCCGTACGTTCGCCCGGATCGCGCCGCACTTCATCCCCGCGCTGGACCGTACGGTGCATCGGCTGACCCGCGGAAAGGTGCTGCTCAGCGCGCGGATGCTGCCCGGTGTGGTCCTGACCGCGACCGGGGCCAGGAGCGGGCAGCCGCGGCGTACTCCGCTGGCGTGCCTGCCGGAGGAAGGCGGCGGCTGGCTGCTGATCGGCAGCAATTTCGGACGGCCGGGGCATCCGGCCTGGACCGGCAATCTGCTCAGGAATCCGGACGCCGAGGTGAGTTGGCGCGGCCGGGACATCCCGGTGCGGGCCCGGCTGCTCACCGGTGAGGAGCGGGCGCAGGCATGGCGGGCGGCGCTGGCCTTCTGGCCGCCGTACGCCACGTACCAGGCGCGGGTGGCGCGGGAGATCCGGCTGTTCCGGCTGGAGCGGCGGTGACCCGGACGGTGCGTAACGGGGCTTCGCCCTTGCCCGTCCGGTCCGCCGTGCGCACAGCGGGCGCTGCGGCGAACCCCTGAGGGCCGCGCGACGCCCGCTGTGTGTGCGGTACAGCTATGGCAGGACGGATATCAGGACGGATGGCGAACTGCCCGGGGAACACCGGGACTTCGAGGCGCGACTGCTTCTCCGGCCGCTTCCTCGGATGGTTTCGCGGCTATCTCGTTATTTGGTCGGCTTCTTGCCGGTGACGCCGAGGTGCACCAGCAGCGCCAGCGTCGGCTTGAGCTCGGACTGCTTGACACCCCAGCTCTGGAAGCCCTTCTGGTGCCCGGCGACCGCCGCCAGCATCGCGACGAGCGAGCCGGCCATCGCGGGCGCACTCACGTCCTTGTCGACCTTGCCCTTGCTCTGCAGTTCCTTGATCGAATCCGTAAGGGAGTTGGTGACGGCATTAAGGATCTTCATGCGGATCTTGTAGAACCGCTTGTCGCCCTCGGCCGCGCCCAGGTCGATGACGCGCAGAATCGCGTCATGCTTCCGCCAGAAGGAGAGGAAGCCTTCGACCAGATCCTCCGCCGCCTGCCATGCGGACTTGCCCACCCAGGAGCGTCCGGCGACAAGATCGGTCAGAGTGGCGCCTTCTTTGGCCATCTCCTCGGCGATTTCGAGGACGGCGCCCTCGACGTCTGGGAAGTACTGATAGAACGTTGCGGGTGAAGTCCCCGCTTTTCGGGCTACATCGATGACCTTGACGTCCCGGTAGGGGGACGAACTGAGCATTTCACTGAGGCAGTCGAGAAGCTTTTGCCGCGTCGCCTGTCCGCGGCGGCCGGCAACTCTGCCGTCGACGGTTCGAACTTGTCCTGTCATGCCGTCAGCTTACCGAGGGGTGATCGGAGCGCGATTTGGCTGCCTGCAAATGGGGATGGGGGAGTTCGGGGTGCGTGGCCGCCGTGAGCGTGCTGGTGGCGGGCCCGCCGGTGGCCGTGGATCGCGCTGCGCCGCTTGGTCCGAACCGGTGAAGAGTGTTATCAACAGGCTGTGGACAACTTTGGTGGATAAGTGGTCACCGTCCGTACGGCAAGTGCGCGGCGATGGCCTTCAGTTGAACATCGGCCCCGCCGCTTCCGCGCCCCGCAAGCCTCGCGAGAATCGACCGTGTGTACGAATTTTCACCGGGCGAACCGTACGAACCGGCGCTAGCTTGGAGATCTGGCCGTCGCGGCGGCCGGTGGCCGGGCCCGCCTGGATGCCCGGGAGGGCGCCACGCCAGGTGTCATGGCGCCGAAATGACCTTCGAACGCGCAGAATTGGGCTGACGGGTCGGGAACGGCGACGGGGATGGCGGGACCGGTGGGGGATGGGTGTGCGCAGTCGGAGCAGCAGCAGGTTTTTGGCCACCGCGGCCACCGGACGTCCAGGAGGGCGAACCGCTCCCGCCGCGGGCCCGTCAAACGGAGTGGTGACCATCCGCAATTCGGGCGGTGTCGTGCGGGGCAGATCCGTAACCCGCCGGTAACCCGCTCGGTAACCGCCCGTCAGGGGACGTATCGCAGCACGTCAGGCGGGGTTGGGTTACGTCAGGTAACGGTCCCGGCGCGGGCTACGGGGGGCATGCCGTGACACGGCGGGCGGGCCCCGGGTTCGCAACCGTCGGCCCGGCCAGGAACAATCAGCACGCGTACGGCCGTTTCGACAGTCCTCGCCGCAGGCGGGGAGACGCTGCACGGGGCAGTGGCTCTCGGCGGCTCGTGGCTTTTGAGAGTCTCTTTTTACGCCCCACGGGGAGGTGGCAGGCAAGTGGTGGAGCAGCTGAAACAGCTGACGCAGCACGATCCCCGGCGGATCGGCCCGTTCGAGGTGCTCGGCCGTCTCGGGGCCGGCGGCATGGGTCTGGTGTATCTGGCGCGCTCGGCGTCCGGCCGGCGCGTGGCGATCAAGACGGTGCGTACCGAGCTCGCCGAGGACCAGCTGTTCCGGGTCCGCTTCACACGCGAGGTCGAGGCGGCCCGCGCGGTCAGCGGCTTCTACACGGCCGCGGTGGTGGACGCCGATCCGCGCGCGGCGGTGCCCTGGCTCGCCACGGCGTATGTCCCCGCGCCCTCCCTCGAGGAAATAGTCAATGAGTGCGGGCCGCTCCCGGCCCAGGCGGTGCGCTGGCTGGCGGCCGGGATCGCCGAGGCGCTGCAGTCCATCCATGGCGCGGGCCTGGTGCACCGTGACCTGAAGCCGTCGAATGTGCTGGTCGTCGAGGACGGCCCCCGGGTGATCGACTTCGGTATCGCCTCCGGGGTGTCCAACACCCGTCTGACGATGACCAACGTCGCCGTGGGCACGCCCGCCTATATGTCGCCCGAGCAGGCCCGTGACTCGCGCAGTGTGACGGGCGCGAGCGATGTCTTCTCCCTCGGCTCGACGCTGGTCTTCGCCGCCACCGGGCACGCGCCGTTCCATGGCGCCAACCCCGTCGAGACCGTCTTCATGCTGCTGCGTGAGGGCCCCGACCTGGCCGGGCTGCCGGACGAACTGCGTCCGCTCATGGAGTCCTGTATGCAGATGGAGGCCGGCCGGCGGCCGTCCCCCGCCGATCTGCAGTCCCAGCTCGCGCCGCACCTCTTCGGCTCCGGCAGCGACGACAGCGGTACCGCCTCGGCCTGGCTGCCGCCCGGCGCGGTGGCACTCATCGAGGGCCGGCGGGGCGGCCGCTCCGCCGTACTCAACAACAGCCAGCGGGCCGGCTCGGGGCGCAGCGCCGGCCGTTCGGCGCCCGCCGCGCCGCCGGCCCCGCCCCTGGCGCCCCCGATGCCCGCACCGCAGCCCGTCCCGGCGCCGCCGCGGCCGGAGAGCGCACCGGTCGGCGCGGAGTCCGGCTGGCCCGGCCATATCGGCGCGGGTCCCGGCGCGCACCGCGGCGGCGACCCGCGCCGTGGCAACCCCGGCCCGATGCCGCAGCCCGCGGCGCTCGGCCCGGATGCCTCGACGGCCCGGGTGACCCCGGTCTCCGCGGCGCCGCCGCCCGCTGCCGCACTGTCTGCACCGCCGGCCGTCTCCGCTGACGGCGCCGCCGGCCCCGTACGCCTCGGTGGCTCGCCCGCCCCGATCGGCCCGGGGCCGCGCGCCGACTCCCCTGGCCCGCAGCCGCGCGGGCAGGCCGGTGCGGCGACGAACTGGGTGCGGCCGCCCGGTGCCGGACCCGTGGCCGGTGTGCCGCCACAGGGCCCGGCGGGCGGTGCCGTGGCCGGGGAGAGCCCGGCCCGCGGCGAGGCAGCTCCGCCCGCACCGCCCGAGGCACCGCCCGCCGAACCCGGCCGCTGGCGCCCCTGGCGGTTCCGGATGTCGAACGATGTGTGGGGCACCCCCGCCGTCGCCGACGACCTGCTGTACGTCACGTCCTTCGAGGTGCATGCACTCGATGTGGCCAGCGGGCGCCGCAAGTTCAAGACCCGTGATGTCGCCTGGGCGATGGCGGTCGCGGACGGCCGGATCCATGCCTCGGACGGCCCGAGCCTTTACGCGCTGGACGCCGACGACGGCACCGAGCGCTGGCGGCTGCACACCGAGGGCTGGGTCTACGCCCTCCAGGCCGACCGAGGGACCGTCGTCACCAGTACCCGGGGCGGCGGCGTCCAGGCCTGGGAGGCGGCCTCCGGCGAACGGCTGTGGGAGATCGGCGGCGTCCAGGCCGACTTCGAGACCGCCGAGGCCGGGCCCGTGGTGCACGACGGCACGGTCTTCGTCTGGGCCGACGCGCGGCTGAAGGCGCTGGAGGCGCGGACCGGCGCCGAGCGCTGGTCGTACCCGGTGGGTGACGCCGCGTCCTGCGGCGGGGTACCGGTGCGGCTGCTGCCCGCTTCGGACGGTGCGGTCTACGTCGTGGCCGGCACCCGGGTGCTGGCGATCGACATCGCACGCGGCGACGTGCGCTGGCACTTCGAGGCGCCCGCGGTGTTCCTGAGCCCGCCCGCCTTCGCCCCCGGCCCGGCCGTCACCGGCGGCGGGGTCTATCTGGCGGACTACCTCGGCACGGTCTACGCACTGGACGCGGCCGACGGTCGCGACCGCTGGCGGATCGCCACCGAGGCGCGGCAGTCCACCGAACCGGTACTGGTCGCGCACGGTGCGGTCCACCTGGGCAGCGGCAAGGCGCTCTACACACTGGACGCGGTGACCGGTACCCCGCGCTGGCGGTTCCAGGCCGGCGCGGAGGTCGTCGGCGCACCGGTCGTCGCGGAGGGCCGGGTGCACTTCGGCTCGGCCGACCACTGTCTCTACACGCTCGATGCGATGGGCGGCCAGCTGCGCTGGAAGCTGGCGACCGGCGGCGAGATCACCGGTTCACCGGTGGCGGTCGGCGGTGTGGTGTACGCCTGCAGCAAGGACCGCTGTGTGTATGCGCTGGACGCGGCCAAGGGGACGGGCCTGGCACGGCGGTCGTGAACATGGCGGTCGTGTCGTGTGGTGTGGTGACACGGCGGTCGTGACGTGACGTGACGTGACGAACGTGACGTGGCGTGACGTGGCGATCGTGACACGGCGGCGGTGACGGGCCGCGGGGCCGGTCCCCTGAATCTGCCCGGTCGGCTACTCCCGGTCCTCGGGGGGCTGTTCGGGCCGTTCGGACCGTCCGGGGTGCGAGGGGCCCGGTTGCCGGTGTTCCTTGCCCCACTCCACCGGAGGTGTGGGGGGCTGCTGACGGGCCGGCATGGTCGGCGGTTGTTGTTGTGGCTGCTGTGGCTGTTGCGGTGGCTGTGGCCGCTGCTGCTGGGTGGGCGGTGGTGGCGGCGGGGTGACCGGCAGGGGAGCGGTGGGGGTGTCCTGGTGCGGGCCGTGGGCGCCGTGGTGGGGTCCGCCGGGCGTCGCGGGGCCTGCCGGGGGTCCGGTGGTGCCGGGGCCCGTCGGGTACGGCTCCGGGTTCCACTCCTCGGCCCCGGGGCGGCCCGCGTCCCAGGGTTCGGGCGTCCCCGGCGGGTAGGGCGTGCGCGGGTCGTAGGGCGCACGCTCGTCGTAGCGGTCGTCGTAGCGGTCGTCGTGCGCGGAGGGCCCGTAGCGCCCGTCGTCGTACCGCCGGTCGTCATAGCCGCGGTCATAGACCCGCCGGCCGCGGCCGCGCATGACCAGGGCGCCGAGCAGCAGCAGCGCGCCGCCGCCCAACGCGCTGGCCACGCCCGCCCCGAGGCCGCGGGCACCGGCCGTCAGCTCGCTGGCGGCCTGCCCCTGGCGGACCATCCACAGGATCGTGAAACCGAGTACCACCAGGCCCGCGACGGTGATCAGGGCCCGGGAACGCAGGGCAACGCCGATCAGGGTCAGCAGGGCGGCGAACGCCATGGGAAGGACGACGGAGCCGAAGAGCGCGGCGCTGTTGCGGGTGATGCCGTTGAAGAGGTCTTCGATCCGGACGTCGCTGCCGTGACGGCCGTCGTACCAGGGACGGAAGGGGCTCCAGACGGCGGCCGCCGCTCCGGCGAGGGCGATCAGCGACCCGAGAACGTTGCGCACCACGGGCGTCGCCTCGCTTCGAGTTGTCCGGTCATCCTCCGTGACCGACGCTACGCCCGAGTCTCTGTGCTCGCGAGAGAAGTACGCCCGCCCGCGTTGCCGGGGCCCGTACGGGGTGTCACCCGGCCTTGCTAGGGTGCCGTGCACGCGTCAAACCATGGCTGACGGGTTCAGAGTTTTCACGGGGGATGGACAGCAGAATGAAACAGCGCACACGCATGGGCGGCCGCGGGGCCGCCCGTACGGGTATCAGGGCAGCGGCGGTGACCGGACTGGCATTCGCCACGGTCGCCACGGTCGGCGGCTGCGCCTTCAGCCGGCCTCGGGTCCACGTGCCGACGTACATCCCGAGCCCCACGTCGAGCAGCGGGTACGACCCGAACGACCCCACCCCGACGGAAGAGCCCACCTTCTCGCCCTCGCCGACCGAGGAGACCTACGACCCGGACGGGCGGTCGGACGCCAGCGGCAGCAACTGCGACTACTCCAATTCGCTGCGCCAGTTCACGTACACGGTCTCCCTCACCAATCCGTCGACGACCGACTCCTTCTCCTATGACATGGCCGTCAACTGGATGAAGGCCAAGCCGGCCGACGGCAAGGCGTACGGGCTGCACGAGCGCTCGATCATCGTCGGCCCCGGCGACACCGAGACGTACACCGCCAAGTACACGATCAACCAGTCCTCCGTCGGGCAGTTCTGGTACACCTGCCAGATCACGCGGGCGCACAAGACACGGATGTAGGGGTCACCGGACCGGGGGCCGGCCGTCCTGTCCGCCGCCCCGGTCGTCGTGGCGGGTGCGGGCGGCGAACAGCCCGGCTTGGCGGTCCGGGGGCAGATTGCCCAGCGCGATCAGCTGGGGGGCGTGTGCCAGGGCCTGCGTCCGGGCCGCCTCCTTGGCCGCCCACAGCGCGCGCACGGTGCCCTGGACCGGCTCGGTCGGCTGGGCGGCGAGCACGGCCGCGCGGCGCAGTGCCACCTCGGCCGCGGCGCCGGGTGCGGTCAGCTCGGAGACCAGCCCGATCTCGTATGCGCGGGGTGCGCCCAGCCGCTCCGCGGTCCCCATCAGGGCCAGCCGGGCGATCTCCCCGAAGGGCATCCGCTGTGCCATGTAGATGGACTCGTACGCGCTGACCATCCCGTAGGTGGTGTGCGGGTCGAAGAAGGTGGAGTTCTCGGAGGCGATGAGGAACTCGGCCTCGCCCAGGAGATAGAACGCGCCGCCGCAGGCCATTCCGTCCACGGCGGCGATGACCGGCTTCCACAGGTCGTTGGCCTTCGGGCCGATGCGGATCATGGGGTCGTCGAGGGAGTAGGGCGAGGGCGGCTGGGGGACGTCGGCGGAGCGGTCGATGCCGGTGCAGAAGGCCCGGCCGCCGGCGCCGGTGACCACCGCGGCCCGTACGGCGTCGTCGAAGCGGAACGCCCGCCAGACGGCGGTGAGTTCGGCGGCGGTGTCCAGGTCGACGGCGTTGTGCCGCTCGGGCCGGTCGAGGGTGACCAGGGCGACCCCGTCCTTGATCTCCGTGCGGACCGTCACGGGCGCTCCAGGAGCCAGCGGGGTACGGTCACGCCTCCTGGCATGGTGTGGAAGGCGGCTTTCACCGGGGCGCCGATGCGCAGCCGCGCCGGGTCGACGGAGTTGAGGGGGGCGTCCGCGGCGGCGACGAGGTTGCCGACGAGGCGGATACGCGGGGCCTCGGCCAGCTCCACGACGATCGCGTTGTACCCCGGCTGGTCGGCGTACGCGGGCAGCAGCGGCGGGTGCGGCAGGACATAGGACCAGATGCGGCCGCGGCCGCTCATCCGCTGCCAGCGAGCGGCGAACGACTGGCAGTGCGGACAGCAGGGCCGGGGCGGGAAACGCAGTTCGTCGCAGCCGGAGCAGGCCTGGATGCGCAGCTCTCCCCTGGCGGCGTACTCCCAGAAGGGTGCCCCGTCGTCATCGGGGACGGGAAGCAGCAGGCCGGCGCCGCTGTCGGGCCGGTTGTCAGTGGCGGGTGCCACCATCGGGGACATGGCATCGCGAACGGACTCACCAGCGCTCATGGCGTATCAACTCCTCAGCAGCAGGGCCGAGGTGGGGACGCCCTCGCCCGCGGTGACCAGGCAGGTGGCGGCGTCGGGGACCTGTGCGGTGCTGGTGCCGCGCAGCTGTTTGACGCCTTCGGTGATGAGGTTGAAACCGTGGACGTACGCCTCGGAGAGACCGCCGCCGCCGGTGTTGAGGGGGAGCCGGCCGCCGATCTCCAGCGCGCCGCCCTCGGTGAAGGCCGCGCCCTCACCGCGTCCGCAGAAGCCGTAGCCCTCCAGCGAGAGGGGGATCAGGGGGGTGAAGGCGTCATAGATCTGTGCCACGTCGACGTCCTGCGGTCCGAGGTCGGCGCCCTTCCACAGGTGACGGGCCGCGGTCCAGGCGGGGCCGGTGAGCGGGTCGTCGTTCCAGTAGTTGACCATGCCGTGGTGCTGGGCGGGCAGGCCCTGGGCGGCGGAGTGGACGTAGACGGGCCGCTGCCGGCAGTCGCGGGCCCGCTCGGCGGAGACCACGACACAGGCCAGCGCGCCGTCGGTCTCCAGGCAGTTGTCGAAGAGACAGAGCGGCTCGCTGATCCAGCGGGCGGTCATATACATCTCGCGGGTCAGCGGGCGCTCGTACATGATCGCGGCCGGGTTCTGGTTGGCGCGGTTGCGGCAGGCGAGCGCGACATTGAAGAGGTGGTCGCGGGTGGCGCCGAATTCGTGCATATAGCGGCGGGCCAGCATGCCGATCTCGTCGGCGGGGCGCAGCAGTCCGAAGGGGCGGGTCCACTGTCCCGGGGTGGGCAGCTGGACCTGGGTGTTCTTCCAGGGGCGCGGTCCCGACCCGCGTTTGCGGGACCGCCAGGCGACGCCGACGCTCGCCTGGCCGGTGGCGATGGCGGCTGCCAGATGGGCCACCGTGGCGCAGGAACCGCCGCCGCCGTAGCCGACCTTGGAGAAGTGGGTGAGGTCCCCGGCGCCGATGGCCTTGGCTATCTCGACCTCGTCGGTCTCCTCCATGGTGTAGGAGGCGAAGGCGTCCACCTCCGAGGGCGCGATCCCGGCGTCGTCCAGCGCCGCGATGATCGCGCGGCAGGCCAAGGTCTTCTCGGATGCGGGGAGTTGTCTGGCGAACGGAGTCTGTCCGATGCCGGCTATCGCCGTAGCGTCCTTGAGGGTCGCCCCCATCGCCACCTCCGTGGTCGGTCGTCAGTGCTGACAGCGGAGGAGGCTACCGCTAATCTGACGGGTAGTCAGCTAGTGGCGTACGGCTCTTTGGCGGGAGGCAGCGCGATGTGCGACGACCTGGAGGCGCGGGCGGATCTGGAGTACGGCGCCATCCCCCGGCTGGTGCGGACGGCCGCCCGGCGGTACGCCTCCCGGGAGGCCGTGGTCGAGGGCCGCACCCGGGTGTCGTACGCCGAGCTCGGCGAGCGGGTGGAAAAGGCGGCGGCCGCCTGTATCGCCTCCGGGGTCGCACCCGGCGACCGCGTCGCCGTATGGGCGCCCAACACCCTCGACTGGATCGTCTCCGCCCTCGGGGCCGTCACCGCCGGCGCCGTCCTCGTCCCCGTCAACACCCGCTTCAAGGGCACCGAAGCCGCCTACGTCCTGCGCCGCACCCGCGCCAAGCTCCTCTTCGTCACCGGCACCTTCCTCGGCACGTCCTACGTCGCCTCACTCCGCCGTGCCGCCCGGGAGGGCACCGGCCGCGGCCCGCTGCCCGGACTGCCGCAGCTGGAAAAGGTCGTGGTGCTCTCCGAGGACGCCCCCGCCGACTTCGCCACCTGGCAGGACTTCCTCGCCGACGGAGCGGCGGTGTCCCCGGAAACGGTCCGCGGCCGGGCCGACGCCCTGGACCCCGACGCCCCCTCGGACATCATCTTCACCTCCGGCACCACCGGCCGCCCCAAAGGCGCCGTGATCACGCATGCACAGACCCTGCGCGCCTACGACGTGTGGAGCGAACTGGCCGGCCTCCGGGAGGGCGACCGCTATCTGATCGTCAACCCGTTCTTCCACACCTTCGGCTACAAGGCCGGGATCATCGCCTGTCTGCTGCGCGGCGCGACGATGGTCCCGCAGCCGGTCTTCAGCGTGGAGACCGCGCTCGCCAATATCGCCGCCGAGCGGATCTCCGTACTCCCCGGCCCGCCCACCCTCCATCAGCAGATCCTCGACCACCCCGCCCGCGCCCTGCACGACCTCTCCGCGCTGCGCGTGGTGGTCACCGGCGCCGCCGTGGTCCCCCTGGAGCTGGTCGAGCGGCTGCGCAGCGAGCTGAGGATCTCCACCGTTCTGACGGCGTACGGCCTCTCCGAGAGCTCGGGCGTCGTCACGATGTGCCGCCGCGGCGATCCGCCCGAAGTCATCGCCACGACCTCCGGCCGGGCGATCCCCGGCACCGAGGTCCGGATCGTCGACGCCGCGGGCCGCCCGGCCCCGCCCGGCGACCCCGGCGAGGTGCACGTCCGCGGCTATCACGTGATGTCCGGCTACTTCGAGGACCCGGCCGGCACCGCCCGTGTGCTCACCCCCGACGGCTGGCTGCGCACCGGCGACGTGGGCGTCCTCGACGCGGACGGCAACCTCCGGATCACCGACCGCATCAAGGACATGTTCATCGTCGGCGGCTTCAACGCCTATCCCGCCGAAATAGAGCAACTCCTCGGCCGTCACCCGGACATCGCCGAGGTCGCCGTCGTCGGCATACCCGACCGCCGCCTCGGCGAGGTCGGCAAGGCCTATGCGGTCCGCCGGGCCGGCTCCTTGCTCACCGCCGACGATCTGATCGCCTGGTCGCGCCGCGAGATGGCCAACTACAAGGTCCCGCGGGAGATCGCCTTCGTCGCCGAGCTCCCGCGCAACGCCAGCGGCAAGATCCTCAAGACCCGGCTGCGGAGCGGAGCCCCGGGCCCCGCTCCGGCGTGACCCGGCCGCCGTACCGCCGTACCGCCGGCGCCCCTCACGCCCCCGGCGGCGTCCAGTCGGGCCGGCGGCCGCTGAGCGCCACCACCTGGTCGAGGAGCGGTGCATCCGCCGCCACCTCCACGGGCGGGCCGAACACCGGCACCCGGTCCGGGCCCTCGGCCAGCGGCGCGAGCAGCGCATACGACACCCCGAGGCCGGCCGTGTCCGGCGTGTACTCCTGGCCGGTGGCGCGCGCCAGATCCCAGCCGTGCAGCACCAGCTCGTTCAGCGCGAACCGGCCCGCGATGGCGGCGGGCAGGGTCACCCCGCCCGCCTGGGTCTCGCCCTCCCAGGCCTGCGGATCGTGCCAGGCCTCGGCCATTCCGCGGAGGTTGCGGTCCAGCTCGGCCCGCCAGCCGGGCTCCACATCGGGAACCGCCGCATTCGGGTCGACATTTGTCATGGGCCCCAGGTCCTTGCGCGCGGTGTGCTGGAACGCCGCGGACAGGCCGACGAGGTGGCCCAGCAGATGGCGCACCGCGTAGGCCTCGCAAGGGGTGGGGGCGTCGAGCTGCTCATCGGCGGTCCGTGCCGCCAGCTGCGACACCAGCCGGGCCTGCGCAGCAAAGTCGATCGTGTCGGTCATCGTCCGGGTCCTTCCGTCCTGCCGGGGGCGTTCTGCCGGGTCGTTCCACCGGAGGGGTGCCGCGCATCCCTCCGGTGACGCTCCCAGTGAAGACTCCGCCGGCCTCCCGAACTCATCGCCACACCGCCGCAAAGCCCCCGGCTACTCCGTATACCGCTCCCGCAGCACCGCCTTGAGCACCTTGTCCAGCGGCCCGCCGCGCGGCAGCTCGTCGGCGATCTCCAGCTGCTCCGGCAGCTTCTGCGTCATCAGCCCGGCCGACCGCAGATGCGCGGTCAGCCCGTCCAGGGTCAGCGGCGGCGCGGCCGGATCGACGGGCGTGACCACCACACACACCCGCTCGCCGCGCTCGCGGTCCGGCAGCCCGATCACCGCCGCCTCCGCCACCGCGGGATGGGTGTGCACCAGGTCCTCGATCTCCTGCGCGGAGATGTTCTCGCCCTTGCGGATGATGATGTCCTTCAGCCGTCCGGTCAGCACCAGATGCCCGTCGGGACGCAGATACCCCAGGTCACCGGTGCGGAAGAAGCCGTCGTCGGTAAAAGCCCCGGCGGTCAGCGCCGGGTCCGTGTACCGCCGGAAGAGCATCGCCCCCTTGAGCGTCACCTCACCGGACTCCCCGGTTCCGGCCTCGCGCCCGTCCGGCAGGGCGATCCGGACCTCCGCCCCCACCACCGGCTTGCCCACGGTCCGCGACAACTGCTCATCGCCGTCGTACGGGGTGCCCATCGTGATCATCGGGCACTCGGTCATGCCGTACCCGTGCACGATCGCGCACTCCAGCTCCCGCCCGGCGGCCGCAAACAGCTCCGGGGGCATCGGCGCCCCGCCGCCGGACAGCAGCCGCAGCGAGGGAATCAACCGCCCGGCCCCCGGCTGCCGCCGGCGACAGCGCCGCGACTCATCGAGGAACGCCTGGTAGAAGGCGGTGCTGCCGCCGGCCATCGTCACTCCGTGCCGCCGGTAGACGGCCGCCGCGCGGCCCGGCTCGAAGGTGTCCAGGATGACCGCGGGAAACCCGCTGACCAGCATGGCGATGACATAGTCCGGGCCGGCGATATGCGCGTACGGGAAGGCGATCGAGCCGATGTCGTCCGCGGACATCCCGAGCGCAGTGGCCAGCCCGATGCCACCGGCGAGGAGCGTGGCGTCGGTGTGCTCGACGCCCTTGGGGGAGGAGGTGGTGCCCGAGGTGTAGTAGATCCAGGTGGTGCCGACGGCCGCCCCGTCGGGCCCTCCGCCCGCTCCGGCCGGGGCCGGCAGCGCGTCCGGATCCCCCTCCGGCAGCCCGCCGGCCACCGAGATCACCCGCACCCCGTCCCCGGCGAGTTTCCGCACCATCGCGGTGTGGTCAAACCCCCGCCACGCGCCCGGTACGAGTACGAACTCCGCCGCCGACTCGGCCAGGATGAAGCCGACTTCGCGCTCCCGGTGGAGCGGGATGACCGGCGTCTGCACGGCCCCGAGCCGGGCCAGCGCCAGTGAGGCGACCACCGTCTCGATCCGCGTCGGCAGCTGCCAGGCCACCCGGCTCCCCGCCCCGATCCCCAGCTCCCGGAACCCGGCCGCCACCCGCAGCGCCTGGTCGCGCACCCCGTCGAAGGTGACGCTCCGCCCGTCCCCGTCGTAGAACATCGGCGCCCCGGGCGAGGCCCGCGCCCGGTACTCGACCAGTTCCCAGAGCGTGTGTATGCGGGCGAACTCGAACACGGCGCCTCCTCGCGGGTCGCGGGTGGCGTGACTGTAGCACTCAGGTCTGACGCCTCGTCAGATGCAAGTACTGGCCGGAATCTTGGGCTCGCGCACTCAGGGGGTGTGGCTGTCCAGCGGTATCACCGGCGTGTGCCTGTCACGCGGCGTCACCGGCGCGTGATTGTCCAGCATCATGGCGGAGTGAGGCGGGGCGGGCGTATGGCTGCCGGCAAGGGCCGGCGCAGCGGCGCCACCGAAGGCGACGAGCGTGAGTGCACCGACGGCCAGAGCTTTCTTCGTGTACGTCATGCCAACTCCTCGATGAGAAAAGGGATGTGTCCCCGTGTCATAAAAATAATGGTTCATGCGGGCAGATGTTCGGCTTCTTGCCCTGCAGGCGAATCAGCCGGCATGAACGGAAAAATGCCGCAGGGGCTGGTGTCGGTGGCTTCCCCTCCCGGCCACGACATCCAGCCCCTGCGATCCCCCGAATACCCCCGTTGGCTCAGTTGGTGCTACTGAGGCTTGCCGACCGGCTGATGGTTGTCCGCCGAGGTGATCCGCTCGCCGGGCGTCGGCTGGTGATTGTCATCGGCAACGGCACTGACGTCGCTGCCCGCAATGGGCTGATGGTTGTCGAGGGGTTTGATGACATCGCGGTCCCCCTGTGCCGACGCCTGGGGAGACGCCTGCGGCGTGATGCCGGCCCCCGCGATGGGCTGGTGATTGTCGAGCGGCTTGACGACGTCGCGGTCCCTCAGATGCTGTACCTGCTTCTCGGTGCTCATTGCGATCAACTCCTGTGTGGGCGCTAACTGCCACGCCCGCCCGGAGACTCCCCCGAGGACCGCCGGACGGGCGCGGCACGGCCGCTCACCTTAACGGGGCGACCTGGTCACCGAGCCGCTTGCCCCCCGAGGCGGCGGATCGGTAAGGAAGAGACTGGCCCTGGCCGATGAACGATCGATAAACGTCGGCGATGAGCGCCCGCACCTGCGCTTATGCGACCACCGAGGGAGCCAGCAGCGCCTGGACCGCTTTCCCTTCCGGCGACCCGACACGCTCGAACATGGCCAGTGCCTCCTGCCAGCACACCCGTGCCCGGTCGGTGTGCCCGATGTCGTTGAGCGCCCGGCCGAGCGTGGTGAGGACACTGGCCCGCCGGGATTCGCCTCCGATGCCGCGCAGGGCGGCCAGCGCCTGCTCGGCGTGGTTGGCGGCCGCGGCCGGCCGGCGCGCGGCGAGATCGACCTCGGCGAGCCGGAAGTTGGTCATGCCTTCCCAGAACCGCTGCCGGCTGTCCTGGAAGATGGCCAGTGCGGCGTGAAGCTGCTCGGTCGCCTCCGCCAGCCGGTTGGCCTGTGTGTAAGCCAGCGCGAGTGCGTACATGCCGTTGGCGAGCCGGCGCTTGGCGCCCACCCGACGGTAGATGGCGATGCCTTCCTCCGCGAGCTGTATGGCGCTGTCCACCCGCCCGGTGTCCAGGTGGACACGGGAGAGGTTGCACAGCGCGCTGGCCTCGGACTGCCAGTTGCGGTCCTCCCGGAACGCGGTCAGGGCCTGTCGCAGATAGGCCTCCGCATCGGCGTGCCGCCGCTGGGAGTTGGCGATGATGGCCCGGTCGTTGGGTGCGTACGAGGAGGAGAACGGGTCTCCGGCGGCAACGCCGAGCAGCATGGCGGACTTGGCGTTCTCGTCGGCCTCGTTCAGCCGTCCTGCGAGCGTACGGGCATAGGTGAGCGAGGTGTGGATCCTCGCCTGCGCATGCTGGTCCCCGCTCTCCTGGGCAGCGGCCAGCAAGGAGACGTTGGTCTGCTCGTACTGGAGGGCGTCGGCGCCGGATTCGGCCAGGTCCTTGGTGAGCAGCAAGAGGTCGACGGCGCGCCGCAAGGTCGTCGGTCCGCTGCACTGGCGAGCGCAGGCCAGCAGGCAGCCGGCCTCGCTGAACAGCCACTCCAGGGCAGTGGTGCGGTCGGCGAACTCCAGGCCCGGGTAGGAGGTGGCCTCCCTGTGATCGACGAGCCGGTCGCCGGGGCGTTCGAGCAGATACATGGTGGCGGCGGTGGCGGAGTAGAAGTCCAGCAGCCGCGACAGCGCGGCCGCGCGCTCGGAGGGCGGCTGCTCGTCGCGTTCGGCGCAGGCGCGCGCGTACAGCCGTACGAGGTCGTGGTAGCGGTAGCGCCCGGGCGCAGCGGATTCCAGCAGGGAGGTGTCCACGAGGGACTCCAGCAGCTCCTCGGCCGCCTCGATGTCCAGATCGAGGATGGCGGCCGCGGCCGTGAGCGAGATGTCCGGGCCGTCGGCCAGTCCCAACAGCCGGAAGGCACGGGCCTGTTGGGGCTCCAGCTGGCCGTAGCCCAGTTCGAAGGTGGCCTTGACGGCGAGGTCGCCGGCGCGGAGTTCGTCCAGGCGACGGCGCTCGTCGGCGAGCTTGCGGGCCAGGGTCGAGACCGTCCACGTACGGCGGGCAGCGAGGCGGGAGGCGGCGATGCGGATGGCCAGGGGCAGGAAACCGCAGGCGCCGACGACCGCCATGACGGCCTTGCGTTCGGAGGTGACCCGCTCCTCGCCGACGATCCGGGTGAAGAGGCTCATCGCCTCCTCGGGGCTCATGACGTCGAGGTCGATGAGGTGCGCGCCGGCCAGGTCGATCATGCGTGCGCGGCTGGTGACCAGGGCGGCGCAGCCCTCCGTGCCGGGGAGCAGCGGCCGGATCTGCGCGGCGTCGCGGGCATTGTCCAGCAGCGCCAGGACGCGCCGGCCGGCGAGGGTGGAGCGGTAGAGGGCGGCCCGCTCCTCCAGCCCGTCGGGGATGGAGGAGTCCGGGGTGCCCAGGGAACGCAGGAAGGCACCGAGTACGGCCTCGGGTTCGGACGGGGTGTGGCCGGCGCCCTGGAGGTCGACATACAGCTGCCCGTCGGGAAAGTGCTCGCGGGCGGCGTGCGCTACATGAACGGCGAGGGTCGTCTTGCCGACGCCACCGATGCCGGTGAGCGCGGAGACGGCCATCACGCTGCCCTCGGCAGTGGCGAGTTGTTCACCGAGCTCGGCGACGAAGGCCGTTCGGCCGGTGAAGTCCGCCACGGTGGCGGGCAGCTGCTGCGGGCGTACGGCGACCTGGTCGGCGGAGTCCGGGTTGTCGCTGGTGACGGGCGGTGCGTCCAGATCGGTGTCCGCGCGAAGAATCCGCTGATGAAGATCGGAGAGTGAGGCGCACGGGTCGACCCCCAGCTCATCGGCGAGCAGCCGACGCGTGTCGGCGTACACCGCGAGCGCTTCGGCCTGCCGTCCGCTGCGGTACAGCGCCAGCATCAGCAGTTCCCGCAGCCGCTCGCGCAGCGGGTGGGCGGCGGTGAGTACGGTCAGCTCGGACACCGCGTCGGCGTGGCAGCCGGCTTCCAGTATGAGTTCGAGCCGGGATTCGGCGAGGGAGAGCCGCCACTCCTCGAGGCGGGTGCGCTGGGTATCGGCGTACGGACCGGCGAGTCCGGCCAATGGCTCGCCGTCCCACAGCTCAAGGGCGCATTCGAGGAGTTCGCGTGCGCGGCGGCGGTCGCCGGAGGCCTTGGCCTTCTCCGCTTCGGCGGCGTACTGCTCGGCAAGGTCGTGGTCGAGGTCCAGGGCGCGGCCGTTCACCGGCCGGATCGCGTAGCCGCCGGACTCGCTGACCAGGGTGTCGGCGTCCGCGCCCAGCGCCTTGCGGAGTCGGGAGGCGTACGTACGCAGCGCGGCGAGTGCGGCATGCGGCGGTTCGTCGCCCCAGAGCGCGTCGACGAGCTCGGGCGCGGTGGCGGTGTGTCCGCCGCGCAGGAGTAGTGCGGCGAGCAGCGCGCGCTGCTGCGGGGAGCCCGCTGCCAGCGGCGTTGCGCCACGCCAGGCCCGTACGGGACCGAGCACGGTGAAGCGGAGCCGCTCCCGCCCCGGACCGTCGTCCATGGTGTCTCCCTGCTCTCAGTCATTTTGTTCGCACTGTGCGCACCACCTCGCTGTGCGCAACCGTCAGTCTGCCTTGTCGCGCCCTCTTACGTCAGTAGGGGTCCGGACCGTCCACAAAGCCTCCTCGGCTGATCGGGGCGGAGGTCGGAGTGACGTACGGCGGGGGCGCGAAGGCCGTGCTTCCGTGCGCCCCCCTATTGCCGCCCGGCCCTTTCACCGTTACTGACGGATCGTCAGATCAGCGCTACCGTATCCCGCATGGAGACCTTCCCGAAGATCATCTCGGTGGACGACCACACGGTGGAGCCCCCCAACGTCTGGCGGGACCGGCTCCCGTCGAAGTATCAAGACCTCGGCCCGCGCATCGTCCGGGCGCCCGTGAAGGA
The DNA here is from genome assembly GCF_053611685.1 of Streptomyces sp. NPDC054786. Taxonomy (NCBI): domain Bacteria; kingdom Bacillati; phylum Actinomycetota; class Actinomycetes; order Kitasatosporales; family Streptomycetaceae; genus Streptomyces; species Streptomyces sp. NPDC054786. The sequence continues at coordinate 55,503 of NZ_JBSHAW010000041.1, forward strand.
AATGACCTTCGTGGGCGGCAAGTTCGCGCCGAAGATGGGCGCCACGGGGGAGGACGGGCCGATAGCCGACTGGTGGGTCTACGAAGATCTGCAGCGTCCGCTGACCCGCCTCGACACCGCCGTCGGCTACTCCCGCGACGACATCAAGCTCGAAGGCATCACCTACGAGCAGATGCGTCCGGGCTCGTTCAGCGTGCCCGAACGGCTGGCCGATATGGACATCAACCACGTCCAGTCCGCGCTCTGTTTCCCCACCTTCCCCCGCTTCTGCGGCCAGACCTTCACCGAGGCCAAGGACCGCGAACTGGGGCTGCTGGGCGTACGCGCGTACAACGACTGGATGGTGGAGGAGTGGTGCGGCCCCCAGGCGCAGGGCCGGCTGATCCCGCTGGCCCTCGTCCCCCTGTGGGACGCCGAGCTGGCCGCCGCGGAAGTACGGCGGAACGCGGCCCGGGGCGTACGGGCGGTCTGCTTCAGCGAGATCCCGCCCCATCTGGGGCTGCCCAGCATCCACACCGACTACTGGGACCCCTTCCTGCGCGCCTGCGACGAGACCGGCACGGTCGTCGCGATGCACATCGGCTCCTCGTCGAAGATGCCCTCGACCTCCGCCGACGCCCCGCCCGCCGTCGGCTCCACCATCACCTTCGCCAACTGCTGCTTCTCGATGGTCGACTGGCTGATGAGCGGCAAGTTCGACCGCTTCCCCGACCTGAAGATCATGTACGCCGAGGGCCAGATCGGCTGGATCCCGTACATCCTCGAACGCGCGAACGTGGTCTGGGAGGAGAACCGCGGCTGGGGCGGCGTCGCCGACAAGGTCCTCCGCCCGCCGTCCGAACTCTTCACCGAGCACGTCTACGGCTGCTTCTTCGACGACGCCTTCGGGCTGAAGAACCTGGACGCGATCGGCGTCGGGAACGTCCTGTACGAGACGGACTACCCGCACTCCGACTCCACCTGGCCCAAGTCGAGGGAGGTCGGCGAATCCCAGATGGGGCATCTCGCGCCGGACGTGGTGGAGCAGATCGTTCGGGGGAACGCGATTTCGCTGCTGGGGTTGACGGGGGAGGGGCTTTGGGAGCCGTCGGCGGCGGGGAGCGGGGGCTGACGGGGCACGGGCTGATGGACGGGGCGACGGCGGGAGAACCGGGGCGCGGCGGCCCCTGGCTGTCAGCCCTTCACGCCGTCCCGGGTCCGCCGTGTCGGGGATGAGGTCGTCGCGTGACGGCGTTTCTCCGGGTGCGCACGGCTACGGAGAACCGTGAGGCGGCTGTGGAGTTGGCGCGAGGCGTTGGCGGGGGCGGACTGGCGGGGGCGGACGGCTGCCGGTACGGGCCGCTCCACGGCCCCGCTCGCGCACGTCGTCGGCGAGGACGATGTGATCATGACGGAGGCGGACCCGGGGCTCTCCGCCCGGGCCGGCCTGGTGCTCGCGGGCGTCGGGTGCCGCCCCCTGACCCCGAGGGGCGGCGGCTCGTCCGGGGCCGACCTCCCCTGTCCCCCTCCCCTTGCCTGTTGGCCCCGTAAGCACGACGATGTCCCGCGCAAGCTATATGACGGTGCGTCAGGTATGGCTGGAGGGCATGTGGTGGACGGCATGCGCGGTGGGGTGTGGCGGCCGGAGCCGGGGCGGCTGGTGTACGGGATGCAGTTGCCCGTGCAGTCGCAGAGCACGCTGTATGCGGAGAGCTGGGAGGCCGGGGCGGGGCCCGCGGAGCTGGTCGCGACCGCGCGGGCCGCCGACCGGTACGGGTTCGCGTATATCGCCTGCTGTGAGCACATCGCGATTCCGCGGCGGCTGGCCGAGGCGATGAGCACCGTTTGGTACGACCCGGTCGCCACCCTTGCGCATCTGGCCGCCGTTACCGAGCGCGTCCGGCTGCTGAGCCATGTCGCTGTCGTCGGCCTCAAGCATCCGCTGATCACGGCCAAGCAGTACGCGACGCTCGACCGGCTCTCCGGCGGGCGGCTGATTCTCGGGGTGGGGGCCGGGCACGTGACGGAGGAGTTCGAGGCGCTCGGGGTGGACTTCGAGCGGCGGGGGGCGGTGCTGGACGAGTCGGTCGATGCGCTGAAGGCGGCGCTGGGGCCGGAGGAGTTCCCGAAGTTCGCGGGGGAGCGGTTCACGTTCGAGGGGCTGGGGCAGGCGCCGCGGCCCGTGCAGACGCCGCGGCCGCCGATCTGGGTGGGTGGCTCCTCGCCCGCCGCCGTACGCCGGGCCGCGGTGCGCGGTGACGGCTGGCTGCCGCAGGGGGACCGGCGTGCGGAGCTGCCGGCGCAGATCGGGAAGCTGCGGAGGCTGCGGGAGGCGGCCGGCGTGGCGGAGCCCGCCGTGATCGGCACCCTCGCCGAGCCGCTGTACGTCGGCGAGCCCGGGTGGGAGGTCGGCCGGCGGTCCCTGACCGGGGCGCCGGAGCGGATCGCGGAGTCGCTGCGGGAGTACGGGGCCATGGGGGTGGACCAGATCCAGGTGCGGTTCCGCAGCCGCAGTTGTGACGAACTGACGGATCAGATGGCGGCGTTCGGGACGGATGTCGCGCCGTTGCTGAACGGCTGACGGCCCGGACGGGCGAAGAGCAACTCACCAGCGGAGGAGTGCAGGCATGGGCAAGCTCGACGGGCGGGTTGTCATCGTGACGGGTGCGGCGCGCGGGCAGGGTGAGCAGGAGGCGCGGCTGTTCGCCGCGGAGGGCGCGAAGGTCGTGCTCGGGGATGTGCTCGACGCGCAGGGCGAGGCGCTCGCCAAGGAGCTGGGGGAGGACCGGGCCCGCTTCGTCCACCTGGATGTGACGCAGGAGGCGGACTGGCAGGCCGCGGTGGTCGCGGCCAAGGACGCCTTCGGGATGATCGACGGGCTGGTCAACAACGCGGGGATTCTTCGTTTCAACGAGCTGGTGTCGACCCCGCTGGCGGAGTTCCAGCAGGTCGTCCAGGTCAATCAGGTCGGCTGCTTCCTGGGCATCCGTACGGTGGCGCCGGAGATCGAGGCGGCCGGTGGCGGCACGATCGTCAACACCGCCTCGTACACGGCTCTGACGGGCATGGCCTTCGTCGGCGCCTATGCCGCGACCAAGCATGCGGTCCTCGGGCTCACCCGGGTCGCCGCGGTGGAGCTGGCGGCGAAGAAGATCCGGGTCAACGCAGTGTGCCCGGGGGCGGTGGACACCCCGATGACCAACCCGGCCGCGCTCGATCCGAGCGCCGATCCCGCCGAGTCGAAGCGGGCCGTGGACGAGCTCTACCAGAAGCTGGTGCCGCTGGGCCGGATCGGTCAGCCGGAGGAGGTCGCCAAGCTGGCGCTCTTCCTGTCGTGCGAGGACTCGTCGTACATCACCGGGCAGCCGTTCGTCGTCGACGGCGGCTGGCTGGCGGGGGTCAGCATCATCTGACGGTGCATCAGTCGGCCGGGCGACGGCTATTGACGCTCCCCGTGTGCGGTGGAACAGTCGGCACATCGAATCTGACGGTACGTCAGAAATAGCTGGGACGGTGAACCTCCTTGGAATTCGGGCTCTTTGTACAGGGATACGTGGGCAAGCGGGCCGAGACCGATCCGCTCGCGGAGCACAAGGCGCTGATGGAGGAGACCGAGTACGTCATCCAGGCGGACAAGTCCGGCTTCAAGTACGCCTGGGCGTCCGAGCACCACTTCCTGGAGGAGTACTCGCACCTCTCCGCCAATGACGTCTTCCTCGGCTATCTGGCCCATGCGACCGAACGGATCCATCTCGGGTCCGGGATCTTCAACCCCCTCGCCCAGGTCAACCACCCCGTGAAGGTCGCCGAGAAGGTCGCCATGCTCGACCATCTCAGCGAGGGCCGCTTCGAGTTCGGCAGCGGGCGGGGCGCCGGCAGCCACGAGATCCTGGGGTTCCTGCCGGGCATCACCGATATGAACCACACCAAGGAGATCTGGGAAGAGACCATCGCCGAGTTCCCGAAGATGTGGCTCCAGGAGGAGTACGTCGGGTTCCAGGGCAAACACTGGCAGCTGCCGCCGCGCAAGATCTTCCCCAAGCCGTACGGGGCCTCGCACCCGGCGATGTGGTACGCGGCCGGCTCACCGTCCTCGTACGCCATGGCCGCGAAGAAGGGGCTGGGCGTCCTCGGCTTCAGCGTGCAGAAGGTCTCCGACATGGAGTGGGTGCTGGAGCAGTACAAGACGGCGATCCGGGACGCCGAGCCGGTCGGCGACTTCGTCAACGACAACGTGATGGTCACCTCCACCGCGATCTGCGCCGAGACACACGACAAGGCCGTCGAGATCGCCGTCAACGGAGGCCTGAACTATCTGCAGTCGCTGGTCTTCCGCTACCACGACACCTTCCCGCGGCCCGACGGCATCCCCGAGTGGCCCGAGCTGCTGCCCGACTACACCGCCGAGATCATCGAGCTGCTGATCGCCGAGGAGCTGATGATCTGCGGCAACCCGGACGAGGTGCTCCAGCAGTGCAAGCGCTGGGAGCGGGCCGGCGCCGACCAGCTGAGTTTCGGGCTGCCGATCGGGGTGTCGTACGAGGACACGATGAACACGCTCAAGCTCATCGGTGAGCACGTGATCCCGAAGATCGACACCGATCCGGTGCACCGGACGAGCCGGTTCCGTCAGGCCGCGGGCAGCTGAATTCCGCCGAGGGGAAGGGGGCGCACCGCCCATGCTCGACCACCTGATCAAGGGCGCGACCGTTGTGGACGGGACGGGCGCGCCTTCGTACACCGCCGATGTCGGCATCCGCGACGGCCGTATCGCCGTCGTCGCCCCGCCCGACGCCGTCACCGAGGAGGCGAGGACCAGCGAGGACGCGACCGGTCGGGTCCTCGCCCCCGGCTTCGTCGATCCGCACACCCATTACGACGCGCAGCTGTTCTGGGACCCGTACGCGACCCCCTCGCTCAACCACGGCGTGACGACCGTGGCGGGCGGCAACTGCGGCTTCACCCTGGCACCGTTGCACCCCGGGCGGCCCGCCGACGCCGACTACACCCGCCGGATGATGTCCAAGGTCGAGGGCATGTCCCTGGTGGCGCTCGAAGAGGGCGCACCCTGGACGTGGAACTCGTTCGGCGAGTACCTGGACGCGCTGGAGGGGCGGATCGCCGTCAACGCGGGCTTCATGGTGGGACATTGCGCGCTGCGGCGGTACGTCATGGGTGCCGATGCCGTCGGCGGGCAGCCGACGCCCGAGCAGATGGCAGAGATGCTGGCGCTCTTCCACGAGGCGATGGAGGCGGGGGCGTGGGGTTTCTCCACCACGCAGTCGTCCACCCACTCCGACGGCGACGGGAAGCCGGTCGCCTCCCGGCACGCCGAACCGGCGGAGCTGCTCGCGCTGTCGCGGGCCGTCGCCGCGCACGAGGGCACCCAGATCGAGGCGATCGTGGCGGGCTGCCTCGATCAGTTCAGCGACGCCGAGATCGAGCTGTTCGTGCAGATGAGCGCGGCGGCCGGCCGGCCGCTGAACTGGAACGTGCTGACGGTCGACGCGGCGGTGCCCGAGCGGGTGCCGCGCCAGCTGATGGCCGGCGAGCGGGCCCGGGAGGCCGGCGGCCGGATCGTCGCCCTGACGATGCCGATCCTCACCCCCATGAACATGTCCCTCGGCACCTTCTGCGCCCTGAACCTGATCCCCGGCTGGGGCGAGGTCCTGAGCCTGCCGGTGCCCGAGCGCATCGAGAAGCTCCGCGACCCCGACGTCCGGGACGAGATGCTGCGGCGCGCGCACAGCAAGGAGGCGGGCGTCTTCCGGCGGCTCACCCACTTCGGCCGGTATGTCATCGGGGACACCTACTCGCCGGCCAACGACGGCCTCACCGGGCGCGTCGTGCGGGACATCGCGGCCGAGCGCGGCCAGGAACCCTTCGCCTGCCTGGTCGAGATCTGCGCCAACGACCAGCTGCGGACGGTCCTGTGGCCGATGCCCACCGACAACGACCCGGACTCCTGGGCGCTGCGCGCCGAGACCTGGCAGCACGAGGACGTGCTGCTCGGCGGGTCGGACGCGGGCGCTCATCTGGACCGGATGTGCGGTGCCCCGTACACGACGCGCTTCCTCGGCGACTGTCTGCGGGGCAGGAAGCTGATGGGCCTTGAGCAGGCGGTGAAGATGCTCACCGACGACCCCGCACAGCTCTTCGGCCTGCGCGAGAGGGGCCGCATCGAGGAGGGCTGGCACGCGGACCTCGTCCTCTTCGACCCGGAACGGATCGACGCGGGCAAGGCCACCCTCGTGCACGATCTGCCCGGCGACAGCCCGCGGCTGGACTCCCGGGCGATCGGCATCAACGCGGTCTGGGTCAACGGCGTCGAGACGATCCGCGAGGACGTGGTGACCGGCGCGGTGCCGGGGACGGTGCTGCGGTCGGGGCGGGACACGAGGACGGTGAGTACGAAGTGACGCCGATGGGGCGGGGCGCGTACGAGGTGATGCCGGTGGGGTGGGGCGCGTACGAGGTGATGCCGGTGGGGCGGTATGTGGCTGAGGTGGCGCGGGTCGGGCGGGGCGCGTGTGGAACGAGGCCCTTGGGGCGGGATGGGTGCGAAACGAGGCCCTCGGTGCGGGACGTGGGGGCGGTGAGCGTCAAGTGACCACCGCAGGACGGCTGTTCATCGGTGGTGAGTGGGCCGAGCCCGACGGCGGTCACTATGAGGTCATCGACCCGGCGACGGAGGCGGTGGTCGGGCTCGCACCCGAGGCGAGCCGGGCGCAGGTGTACGAGGCGGCGGCCGCGGCGCGGGAGGCCTTCGGGGCCTGGTCCCGTACGTCGCCCCAGGAGCGCGCCGCGATCCTCGACCGGGCCGCGGACGTGATCCAGCGCGACTTCACGGCGCACGCGGAGCTTGCCCAGGCGGAGAGCGGCGCCACGACCGGGACCGCGCGCGGGATGCAGGTCGCGGTGGGGGTGGCGCGCTTCCGGCGGTATGCGAAGGGGGCGCTGGAACCGGTCGAGCAGGGGCTGCCGCCGCAGATCAACGAGGCGGGGCCGATGGGGAAGGCGGCGGTGCTGGGTGCTCTCGCGGCCCGCCGGCCCGTCGGCGTCGTCACCTGCATCACCTCGTACAACAACCCGTGGGCGAACCCGGCGGGCAAGGTCGCCCCGGCCCTGGCGATGGGCAACACCGTCGTCGTGAAGCCCGCTCCGCAGGACCCGCTGTCGGTGTACCGGATGGCGGCGGCGCTGGCGGAGGGGGGAGCGCCGCCAGGGGTGGTGAACGTCGTGAGCGGCGCATCCGCGGAGGCCGGCGAGGCTGCCGTGGACTCGCCGGACGTCGACATGGTGAGCTTCACGGGCTCCACGGCCGTCGGGCAGCGCATCGCCGAGGTGTGCGGACGCGGAATGAAACGCCAGCTCATGGAGCTGGGCGGCAAGGGCGCCGCGGTGGTCTTCGACGACGCGGACCTGGACTCGGCGGTGGCCGGAATCGGGACGACGTACTCCTTCTACAGCGGGCAGATCTGTACGGCGCCGACGCGGGTGATCGTGCAGAGAGGGGTGTACGAGGCGCTGGTGGAGCGGCTGGCGCAGTACCTGGGGCACCTCAAGGTCGGCGACCCCCGTGCGCAGGGGACGGTGGTCGGACCGGTGATCTCGGCCGCGCACCGCGACCGGGTCGAGTCCTATGTGGAGCTGGGCAGGAAGGAAGGCGCACGGGTCGTGGCGGGCGGTGAACGGCCGTCCGCTTTGGGGCGCGGCTTCTATGTCGCGCCGACGCTGCTGGCCGACTGCACCCACGACATGCGGGTCGTGCGGGAGGAGATCTTCGGTCCGGTCGTCGTGGTCGTGCCCTTCGACGAGGAGGACGAAGGGGTGGCCCTCGCCAACGACAGCGACTACGGGCTCATCGACTATGTGTGGTCCGGCGATATCGCCCGCGCCTTCCGGGTGGCCCGGCAGCTGCGGGCCGGCGGGGTCGGCGTGAACACGGTCGGCCGGAACATGGAAGCGCCTTTCGGAGGCTTCAAGAAGAGCGGGGTCGGGCGGGACGTGGGCTCGTACGCGCTGCATGCGTACAGCGAGCTGCAGGCGATCGTCTGGCCGGGGTGAGGGCGGAGCGGGGGCGGGTGCCGGGGGTGTCCGGCGGACGTGGATCGGGGTGCCGGGGGTGTCCGGCGGACGTGGATCGGGGTGCCGGGGGTGTCCGGCGGACGTGGATCGGGGTGCCGGGGGTGTCCGTGGACGTCAGCGGCAACTCCGTGGGCCTGCACCTTCATCCCGGTGGCCCGTACGGTCCCGGCGATGAGCACCTACGAGGCGCTGCCGGCGTCCTTCGCCACGATCCACCCGCGTTTCCGCTCCCCGGGCCGGGCGACCGTCGTGGCCGGCGTCGCCACCGGTGTCTTTTACTCCGTGATGAGCTTCATCAGCGAGAACGTCCTCATCGACACCATCTATGCGCTCGGCCTCATGATCTGCTTCTACTACGCGATCACGGCCTTTGGCTGTGCCTGGTTCTTCCGCCGCGAGCTGCGGAACTCGGCCCGCGATCTGCTGTTCAAGGGGGTCTTCCCGGCCCTGGGCGGAGTCCTGCTCGCGGCCGTCTTCTTCAAGACCCTGATCGACATGTGGAACCCCGCCTACGGTTCCGGCAGTTCGGTCTTCGGCGTCGGCTCGGTCTTCGTCATCGGCGTCGGCCTGCTCCTCCTGGGCTCCGTGATCATGCTGGTGATGCAGCGCCGTAGCCCGGCCTTCTTCCGCGGCGGCGTGCTGACCCGGGCGACGCCGGCGCTGGTGGTGGAGGACTAACCAGGGCGTGCCGTGCCCGCGGGCTGTTACGTACGGTCGCTGTGTGCTGTGTGCTGTGTGCTGTGTGCCGTGTGCTGTGTGGCCGTGTGGGCCCGTTCTTGCGGAATCTCGCGTGGATCAGACGGAGAGGACGGCGCGGTGCCGGTCTGCTTGGGGAGGGAAACGGGTTCGGTGAACGGGTTCTGTGAACGGGTTCGGGTTCGGTGAACGGGCGCGGATTCCGTGGAGGGAAACGGGTTCAGCGAGCGGGGGCGGATCGATGAGGGGAGGCGAATGGGGCGAGGGGGGAAGGGCGTTCAGCTTCAAGGGCGGAGGGCCAGCTTTCCCTTCGTCCGGCGGCTGAGCAGGTCCTCGTGCGCGTCGCGGGCCCGCGCGAGGTCGTACTCGGCGCCGACCAGTGGCCGCAGGCGTCGCCGTACCGTGAGGTCGAGCAGCTCCTCCAGCACGGGCCCGCCGGCCCCGTTCCGGGTGATGAGCGGGATGAGCCAGAAGCCGGCGACATCGATGTTCTCCACTGCGAGGCGGCTCGGGGCGACGGCAGAGGCGGCCTGCCGGGACGAGGCGCCGTACGTGACCAGGCGCCCGAGGTACCCGAGTGCGTCCAAGGCGGAGTCGAGGACCGGGCCACCGATGGCGTCCAGGATGATGTCGACCGGGCGGCCCTGATTGGCATCGAGGACCCGCTCCCGGTAGCCCTCCGCGGCGCCGTCGATCGCCGCGTCCGCGCCGAGTTCGAGGGCGAAGGCGCGCTTCGCCTCCGATGACGCCGTGGCGATGACGCGTCCCGCGCCGAACTCCCGGGCCAGCTGGACGGCGAGACTGCCCGTCCCGCCCGCGGCGGCATGGACCACGACGCTCTCGCCGGGCCGCACGCGGGCGACCGACCGCAGCACATGCCACGCCGTCAAACCCTGTACGAGCAGAGCCAGCGCCTCGCCCGCGCTCACCCCCTCCGGTAACGCGACCAGATCACGGTCGGGGACGACCGTCCTCGCCGCATAGCCACCCTGCACGACATAGCCGAGGACCCGCCGGCCGTCCGCGGCCCGGCCGACGACCTCCATGCCGGGGATCCGCGGCAGCGGCCCCTTGGGTGCGTACGGACCGTCGGGCTGCTCGCCCGCGATCTGCTTGATGTCGCCGAAGTTGACGCCCGCTGCCTCCACCTCGACCAGGGTCTCGCCCGGCCCCGCCACCGGGTCCGGCACCTCGGCCTCCGTCAGCACCTCCGGGTCACCGAATCGCTCGAACTGCATGGCACGCATGAAGGCCCCTCCCGGACTGGTCATGATTCCCCGCGACTGCTCCCGATCCCCGCCAAACTACGGGCCCCGGCCGTCGCGGCGGGCACTCCTGACAGGCACTCCTGACGGGCACTCACATCGGCTCCCCACGGGGCTGCACGGCGAACACCACCGGGGGTGCTCGCTCGCGCGGCCGGAACGGCCAGGCGATCTGCACGTCGACGGCCCCGACAGTGATTCACGGCGAGCCGCCTGCGACCGTTCGGCGAACCTTCGCCGGCCCGCCGTCGCTGGGCGGGGCCCGGGATCGGTCGTTGAGCCGGCTTACCCGGCGCCCGCCGCCGTCGGGCGTGAACTGGCCTATTTGGCGGCTCGTCGTCGCTGGGTGGCGGCCCGCGGCCGGTCATTGAACCGACTTACCCGCCGCCCAATCGCCGGGCACCGCCCGCCATCGCCGGGCGCCCGCGATCCGGCGCCGATGAACCCGCCTACCCGGCCTGCGTGTTCACCCGACCGTCAGGACCGCCTTTCCGCGGATCTCGCGGTTGATCAGGGCGGTGGCGGTCTCGCCGGCCTGTGCCCAGTCCGCCACCCGGTCCACGCTCGACTCAAGACGGCCCTCGGCGACGAGTCGGACGAGGTGGGCCAGATCGGGGCCCGTATCGCCGCCCGCCTGAATACCGATCAGCTTCAGCCGGCCGACGACCAGCTGGTACGGCTGCAGCGGGGTCGGCTCGGCCGAGGTGGCGCCGATGGAGATGACCGTGCCGTCGGGGGATATCCGGCCGAGCAGCTCGCCGAGCAGTGAGCCCCCGACGTTGTCCAGCACCACGTCCACCGGGTCGCTGAGATCGGCCGCACCGGTCAGAACATGGTCCGCGCCGAGCGCCGCCAGGCCCGCACCGCGCGCCGGGCTGCCGACGAACGCGACCACCTCGGCGCCCGCCTGGTGGGCGAGTTGGACGGCGAAGCGCCCCACGCCGCCGGACGCGCCGGTGATGGCGACGCGCTGTCCGTGCCGCACCCCGGCCGTGCGGAGCGCGCGCAGCGCCGTGAGTCCGGCCACGGGGAGGGCGGCAGCCGTGGTGAAGTCCACCGAGTCGGGCAGCACGGCGAGTTCATCGACCGGGACGGCGCGCAGCTCGGCCCAGCCCGCGTTCCAGCCCCAGGTGATGACGCGGTCGCCGGGCTTGGGGCCGCGGCCACTGGCGGCGGCCCGCTCGACCACTCCGGCGGCGTCCCAGCCCGGGACGGTGCCCTCGGCGTCGTCGTCGGACTTGGGCAGCTCACCGTAGTTCAGCGATATCGCGCTGATCTTGACCAGCACCTCGTCGGGGCCGGGAACGGGATCGGCGACCTCGCCCAGGGCAAGTCGGCCGGGTACGGAGTGATCGACAACAAGGGCACGCATCGGAGTTCTCCCTAAGGGGTGGCGCTGACGCTGATGCCCTACGTAACCGGTGGGTCACTCCGTTTATTCCGGCCTTTCGTCGGCGCCCGGTTCCTCTCAGCGCTCCTCTCAGCGCCGCGCTCAGCCCCAGGGGCCGAGGAAGACCGGGTTGGTCATCGCCGCCATGGGCCCCGGCAGACCCGCAGTCGTCGACGGGTGGCGGACTTCCGCGCGTATATAGGCGGCGTAATCCGGGGTGGTCTGCCAGCTGACGGTGCCATCGCCCGAGGCGGGCAGCGGGGCCGAGTACAGCCGCCCCTGGTCGGTGACGAAGGAGACCGTGCAGCCCGGAGCGCCGGAGACCTTGAGATGTGCCGTGACCTTCGCCGTACGGGGGGCCTCCAGGCGCTCGGCGATCCCGGCGTGTTCGCCGCGCTCACCGGTGACGGAGAAAGCCAGATCGACCTTCGACGACTCGGCGATCCAGACCCGGCCGGCCCGGATGCCGTCCTGCAGGGCACGGCGGGAGAGATCGTCGGCGAGCACCACGGTCTGCGGCAGGCCCACGACATCCGGGTCGCGGTGGGCGTCGCTGTGGCCGACGGCCGGCAGCCAGTCCGCGCGGCCACGGGTGTGTGCGACCAGGGTGTTGTCCCACTCGGCGAGGGTGATCTCGTCGTCGGGGGTGTACGGGCCGTTCCAGACCTCCACCGCATCGGCTTCGTTCAGCCCGAACTTCCAGTTGCAGCCGATGCAGGTGGCGTGTGGATGTGCCGGGATGACCAGACCCCCGGCCCGCCGGATGGCGCGCGCGAACTTCCCGAAGGCATTGTCGCGGGCCCGGTAGCGCCAGTCGATGAAGACCTCGGGGTCGGTGCCCATCGCCACCACGTGCCCATTACGGGTGGTGACCTCCTCGCCGGTCAGGATCAGCAGGTCATCGCCCCACAGGCCGTCCCAGGCGCGGTGCGCGGAGGTGGTGTTGTGCTCGGAGGTATTGATGAAGTCCAGCCCGGCGGCGCGGGCCAGCGCCGCGATCTCGGCGGGGGTGCGTTTGCCGTCGGAGTGGACGGAGTGCAGATGGCTGTCGCCGCGGTACCAGGCGCGGCCCCGGCCCCGGGCACGCTCGGGCGGATGGACGGGTGCCGGGGTGTGTCCCTGGGGCCCGTACCGCAAGGTGATCGTGACGTCGTAGGACAGCCCCTGTGGCGCGACCGTGTACGGCCCCAGGGTGATGTGCCAGGTACCGGCGTTGACGGGACCCGGCAGATATCCGGGGGTGGCCTCGTCGGCGCGCAGGAAGAACTCCGTACGCGCCCCGCCCGACCAGCCACGGAAGCCGGCGCCGCCGAGGTCCGTGCCCCGCTCGTCGAAGATGCCGATGTCGCAGGCGTTGCCGGTCGTGCCCTCGGGGACGGCGGGCTTGTCGTAGCTGTAGGCAACGGCGAGCTCTCGGACCCCGTGCGGCACCTCGACCGGCAGATACACGAAGTCCGGCGCGCCCGTGGGCAGATGACCGGTCACCCGGCGGGTCTGCTCGTCCGGCCCGCCTCCGGACGGCCCGGCAGCGGGCGTTGCGTCGGCGAAGCTCACACGTCCGAGCGTAAGCGCGCCCGACGCGCCCGCAACCGCCGAAAGTCTCAGGACATCTCGCCGTTCCATCCCCACCCCCGTGTCGTGTCGTGCTCGTCCGATTCCGCTGCGCGGCCGGCTCGTTGCACCGCGTGAAAACTGTTGTACGCGCGTGTGACGGAGAGGGAAAGGGCTGTGGATAACCGTCGGGCGGTGAGGCAACATTCGCTCACTCACACACCCGACGCGGAGGTGGCCCAGCATGCGGATCGCGACCACGATCTTCCTGACCGACGAGACCATCCGGCCGGACCGGCTGGGGCACGAGCTGGAGCAGCGCGGATTCGCCGGCCTCTATCTCCCCGAGCACACCCACATCCCCGCCTGCCGGGACACCCCCGCCCCCATGGGCGAGCCGCTGCCCCGCGAATACGGTCGCACCCTCGACCCGTTCATCGCGCTCGGACAGGCCGCCGCGGTCACCGAGCGGCTCGCCCTCGGCACCGGCATCACCCTCGTCGCCCAGCACGACCCGGTCGACCTCGCCAAGCAGATCGCGACCCTCGACTTCCTCTCCGGAGGCCGCTTCACCCTCGGCATCGGCTACGGCTGGAACGTCGAGGAGGCCGCCGACCACGGGGTCGAGTGGTCGACCCGGCGCGAGCTGACCCGCGACCGGGTGGCGCTGATGCGCGCCCTGTGGGCCGACGAACCAACCGCGTACAAGGGGGCGTTCGGGTCCGTACGGGCCTCCCTAGCCCACCCCAAGCCCGTACACGGCGCGCCGCGCACCCTCCTCGGCGGCGCGGCCGGCCCCAAGCTCTTCGGGCAGATCGCCGAGTACGCCGACGGCTGGCTGCCGATCGGCGGCCGGGGGCTGACGGAGACCGTTCCCGTGCTGTGGCGGGCGTGGTCGGACGCCGGGCGTACCGGCGAGCCGGTCGTGGTGCCCTACGCGGTCCAGCCCTCGGCCGGAAAGCTGGCGCACTACAGCGAGCTGGGCGTGCAGGAGGTGGTGCTGCAACTGCCGCCGGCCGGAGAGGCCGAGGTGCTGCGGACGTTGGATGACTTCGCGCAGTACTTGTGACCTGTGACCTGTGACGTGGGGGTGGCGGTGGCGTGTGACGGAGGGGAGTGCGCCGTGCGGGATGGGTGACGAGTGCGAACCGGTGAGGCGGGGCCCGGGGAGGCTCTTTTGCGGGCCTGCTCCAGGGCCTTGGCCGGGCCTAGTACCAGCGGTGTACGGCTCTCCCTCCCAGGTCGGTACCGGAGACCGATCCGCGCCGGCCTCTGCGGTCGTAGCGTCGAAGGTGCAGGGCCGCGGATCTCTCAGCAGACCGGCGACCCGTGGAGAACGGTGAACGGTGAACGGTCAAGAAGATCAACGGTCCAAGAAGGTCAACGGTCCGCGCTGATTCAGCAGATCAGGGGCCACGTTGATCACTCGGCCAGAGAGATCAAGGAGATCCCATGCCTCGCCTCGACCACACGATCGTGCACAGCAAGGACCGTTTCGCGTCCGCCCGGTTCCTGGCCGGCCTGCTCGGCGCGCCCGAACCCAAGGCCTTCGGTCCCTTCGCAGCCCTCAAGCTCGACAACGGAGTGACCCTCGACTACGCCGAGCATGTAGCCGGCGGCGAGTTCGTCCCCACGCACTATGCGTTCCTGGTGACGGAGGACGAGTTCGACGCGATCTTCGCCCGTATACAGGAGCGCGGGCTGCGCTACTGGGCCGACCCCATGCACAACAAGTCTCAGGAGATCAACACCCATGACGGTGGCCGTGGTCTCTACCTCAACGACCCCGACGGCCACAACATGGAGTTCTTGACCCGGACGTACTCTGAGGAGCTGCTGGCCGCCATGGCCGGCAAGTAGGCGTGCGGCGCGCCGCCGCCGGGAAGTGCCCCTGAACGCGTGGTACGGAACCACCGCCCGTAGTGATCAGTGGCACATCAACCAGCCGATCTCCGGCGGCGGTGCTGTCGGTGGGCGCTCGTATCCTCGGAGGATGACTTCCAGCGCGCAGGGACCTGACCAGGCATCCGACCATGGGACCGACCGCGAAACGGGCACCGGGCCAGCCCCTCGGAGCCGGCCGACGGCCAACGCGATGCGCCGCGCCCTCAAGCGGGCCCGCGACGGTGTGGCGCTGGACGCCGGCGAGGCCGCGGTGCTGCTGCAGGCGCGCGGCGCGGACCTCAGGGACCTGTGCGCCTCGGCGACCCGGGTGCGGGATGCCGGCCTGGAGACCGCCGGCCGCCCCGGAGTCATCACGTACTCCCGCGGAGTCTTCATCCCCTTGACGCGCCTGTGCCGGGACAAGTGCCACTACTGCACGTTCGTCACCGTCCCCGGCAAGCTGCGCCGCGACGGCCACGGGATGTTCATGTCGCCCGACGAGGTGCTGGACGTCGCCCGACGCGGCGCCGAACTGGGCTGCAAGGAGGCCCTCTTCACCCTGGGGGACAAGCCGGAGGACCGCTGGCCAGAGGCCCGCGAGTGGCTGGAGGCACATGGCTATGACGACACGATCTCGTACGTCCGCGCCATGGCGATCCGCGTCCTGGAAGAGACCGGTCTGCTGCCGCACCTCAACCCCGGGGTGCTGTCCTGGACGGACTTCCAGCGGCTCAAGCCCGTCGCCCCGTCCCTGGGGATGATGCTGGAGACCACCGCCGAGCGGCTGTGGAGCGAGCCCGGCGGTCCCCACTACGGTTCGCCCGACAAGGAACCGGCCGTGCGGCTGCGCGTCCTGGAGGACGCCGGCCGCTCCAACGTCCCCTTCACCACCGGGCTGCTCATCGGCATCGGCGAGACGTACGAGGAGCGCGCCGAGTCCCTCTTCGCGCTGCGCCGTATCCAGCGCGCCTACCACGGCATCCAGGAACTGATCATGCAGAACTTCCGCGCCAAGCCGGACACGGCGATGCGCGGAATGCCGGACGCCGAGCTGGAGGAACTGGCCGCGACCATCGCGGTGGCCCGGCACATCCTGGGCCCCTCGACCCGAATCCAGGCGCCGCCCAACCTCGTCGACGGCGAGTATGCGCTGCTCATCGACGCCGGGATCGACGACTGGGGCGGCGTCTCCCCGCTGACCCTCGACCATGTGAATCCCGAGCGCCCCTGGCCGCAGATCGACGAGCTGACCGAGCGCTGCGCCGCGGCCGGGTTCGAGCTGCGCGAACGGCTCCCCATCTACCCGGAGTTCCTCCAGCGCGGCGAGCCGTGGCTCGACCCCCGCCTGCTGCCCCATGTACGCGCGCTCGCCGACCCGGAGACGGGCCTGGCCGTGGAGGACGCCCCCGTCGTCGGCCGCCCCTGGCAGGAGCCCGACGAGGGCTTCACGATGGGCTCCTCGGGCCGTACGGACCTGCACCACACCATCGACACCGAAGGCCGCACGGCCGACCGCCGTGATGACTTCGACGAGGTCTACGGCGACTGGGAGGCGCTGCGCGAGGCCGCGGCCCCCGGGATGGTGCCGGAGCGCATCGAAGCCGACGTACGACAGGCGCTGGCGCAGGCCGCCGACGACCCCACCAAGCTCACCGACGCGGAGGCGCTGGCGCTGCTGCACGCCGACGGGCCCGCCCTGGACGCCCTCTGCACCATCGCCGACGAACTGCGCCGCGACACCGTGGGTGACGACGTCACCTACATCGTCACCAGGAACATCAACTTCACCAACGTCTGCTACACCGGCTGCCGCTTCTGCGCGTTCGCCCAGCGCCGCACCGACGCCGATGCCTACACCCTCTCGCTCTCCCAGGTCGCCGACCGTGCCCAACAGGCGTGGGAGGTGGGCGCGGTGGAGGTGTGCATGCAGGGCGGCATCCACCCCGACCTGCCCGGCACGGCGTACTTCGACATCGCGCGTGCGGTGAAGGAACGCGTTCCCGGTATGCATGTGCACGCCTTCTCGCCCATGGAGGTCGTCAACGGCGCGACGCGTACGGGGCTGTCCATCCGTGAGTGGCTCACCGAGGCCAAGGCCTCCGGGCTGGACACCATCCCCGGCACCGCCGCCGAGATCCTCGACGACGAGGTCCGCTGGATCCTCACCAAGGGCAAGCTGCCCACGGCCACCTGGGTCGAGGTCATCAAGACCGCCCACGAGCTGGGGATCCGCTCGTCCTCGACGATGATGTACGGCCATGTCGACCAGCCGCGCCACTGGCTCGGCCACCTGCGCCTGCTGGCACAGATCCAGCAGGAGACCGGCGGCTTCACGGAGTTCGTCACCCTCCCCTTCATCCACACCAACGCCCCCGTCTACCTCGCCGGCATCGCCCGCCCCGGCCCCACCACGCGCGACAACCGTGCGGTGACGGCGATGGCCCGGGTGCTGCTTCACCCGCACATCACCAACATCCAGACCAGCTGGGTCAAGCTCGGCACGGAAGGCGCCGCCGAGATGCTCCGCTCCGGCGCCAATGACCTGGGCGGCACGCTGATGGAGGAGACCATCTCCCGGATGGCGGGGTCGAGTTACGGCTCCTACCGCTCCATCCAGGACCTCATCGCCATTGCCGACCAGGCCGGCCGCCCGGCCCGCGCCCGCACCACGACCTACACCCCGGTCACCGAAGAACGCCGGACCGCCGCCCTCGCTTCGGACGGCCATCTCCCGGAACTGCTGCCCCTGGTCGAGTAGAGCGGCCGGGCCGCGGAAATCCGCAGTTATCCACAGCCCCGGACCCGTCACTCCGCACACGGCTAATCTGCGAGAGCAGGGCGGTGAGACGACAGGGCGGCAAGGCCGACACGGAGGGGGCGGAAGCGGTGGATCGCAGCAGATTGTCGCGGCAGGAGCTGATCCGGCTCCGGCGGCGGGAGGGGTTCGTCGGGCGGCGCGGTGAGATCGCCGCCTTTCGCGACAACTTCGCGCGGGCGGTGGAGGATCCGGCGCAGCAGTTCCTCTTCCATGTGCACGGCCAGGCGGGCGTCGGCAAGACGTCCCTGATCCGGCAGTTCGAGAGCGCCGCGCGCGAGCACGGCGCGCCGACCGCGTACGTCGACGAGACGGTGCACGGCGTGCCCGAGGCGATGGCCGCGATCAGCGCTCAACTGGCCGCTCAGGGGCGCCCCTTGAAGGCCTTCGACAAGCTGTGGGCCACCTACCGGGAGCGGCGCCACGAGGTGGAAGCGGCGGCCGTCGCCGCAGAGATGGCGCCCGCCTCGTCGAATCCGGGCGATCCCGAGGGCGGCGCCCCCTCGCCCGGCAGCGTGCTCGCCGCCCAGGCCGGGCTCGCCGGTCTGGGTCTGCTGCCCGGCGTCGGCGCCGTGACCGGAGTGCTGGACGCCCGCCAGGTGGCGCGCGGCGCGGACCGGCTGCGTGGTCTGGTCAGCGCCCGGCTGCGCAATCACGATGACGCGCAGTTGGTGAGGGAGCCGGTGGAGGTCCTGACCCCGGTGTTCGTACGGGAAGTGAGCTCCGTTGCCGACGAGGTGCCCTGGCTGGTGCTCTTCTTCGACACCTATGAGCGGACGGGGCCGCTGCTGGACCTCTGGCTGCGCGACGTCCTGGTCAGCGATCGGTACGGGCCGCTGGCGCCCAACGTGGTGGTGACCCTGGCCGGCCAGACCGCACTGGACCGCCGGTGCTGGGCCGACTCCCTCGACTGTGTGGCGGACGTGCCGCTGGACACCTTCACCGAGGCCGAGGCACGGCATTTCCTGGCCACCAGGGACATCGTCGACGAACGCATCGTCGAGGTGATCCTGCGGCTGTCGGGCGGTCTGCCGGTGCTGGTCTCCACCCTCGCCGAGAACCGTCCGCACGCCGCCGAGGCCGTCGACGACCCCAGCGACACGGCCGTCGAACGCTTCCTGAAGTGGGAGACGGACCCGGTGCGCCGTGAGGCGGCACTGGCGGCCGCCCTGCCGCGCCATCTGGACGAGGACATCTTCCGGGCCGCGGTGGACCCGGCCGCTGCGGAACAGTTCGGCTGGCTGTGCGGGCTGCCGTTCGTCGCCGACCGGGCCGGGCAGTGGCAGTACCACGAAGTGGTGCGTACGGCGATGCTCCGTCTGCAGCGGCGCAGATCCCCACAGACCTGGGCCGCCCGGCACCGCCATCTCGCCGAGACCGCCCGACGCTGCCGTGCGGAAGGCACCGCCGACGCGGACCCGGCGGAGGCGGAGGCCTGGACCGATGAACGCCGGCTGGAGTACCGGCTGCGGGAGATCTACCACTCCCTCTGCGCGGACCCGCGGCCGTCCCTCTCCCAGGCCCTGTCCGACACCCTGGACGCCGCCGAGCACGCACCGCCCGCCGTACGCAGAGTGGTGGAGACCATCCGCCAGGCCGGTGAGGACGCCGGAGACCCGGAGGCCGGCGACTGGGGCCGGCAGATGACCGCCGCGCTCACCGAGGACGGCGGCGGCCTGATCGCGATCCTCACCGCTCTGCTCGCCCGCCCCGGTCAGGACGTGTCCCGGCAGGCCCGTATCCATCGCATCCGGGGCCGCGAGCACCGCAAGTCCGAGGCCTGGCCGCAGGCCTTCGCCGACTTCGACCGCTGCCTGGAACTGGAGCCGGACAACGCCTCCGCACTGCTCGGCCGTGGTCTGACGCACCGCTATATGCGCTGCTTCGAGCGCGCTGCCGAGGACTACACCCGCGCCCTGGAGATCACCCCGGATTCATGGGACGCCGCCTCCCAACTCGGCGAGGTCCACCGCCTCCTGGGCCACTACGAACAAGCCGTGACCGAATTCGACCGGGCCCTGGTCCTCCAGCCCCGGCACGCCTTCAGCATTGCCAGCCGCGCCGTCTGTCTCCGTCGCCTCGGCCGTCACGAGGAAGCGCTGGCGGGCCTGGAACGCGCCATCGAGATCAACGCGGAGTACGCCTGGGCAATGGCCGAGCGGGGCGCGACCTATCGGGAAATGGGCCAGTACGACCTGGCCCTGGCGGAGTTCGACCGCGCCCTGGCAGTCAACCCCGCCTATGTCTGGGCCAACGCCCGTCGCGGCATCACCCTCCGCGCCCTGGGCCGCTACGAGGAAGCCCTCGCCGCCCTCGGGAGCGCAGCCGAAATCCAGCCGAACGACCCCTGGCTATGGGCCGAGCGCGGCAAGACCTGCCTGGAAAGCGGCCGCCACGAACAGGCGCTGGTGGAGGCCGACCGGGCCCTCACCGTCGACCCCGGCTATGCCTGGGCCCATATGGCCCGCGGTGCGGCTCTGCGCGCCCTGGACCGCCACGAAGAGGCACTGGCTGCTCTCGACCGGTCCCTGGAGCTCAACCCCGACGACGCCCCCGCATGGAGATTGCGGGGCGAGCTGGCGCGCCACCTGGGCCGTCATGACAGTGCTCTCACGGCCCTCGACCGGTCGATCGCCCTGGACCCCGCAGACGGCCAGACGTTCGCCCAACGCGGCAAAACCCATCTGTTACGGGGCGACGACGCCCGCGCCCTCGCCGACTTCGACCGCGCCCTCGCCGACGGCGAGCTGACCGCCACCCTTCTTGCGCTCAAGGCCGGCTGTCTGCGCCGGTCCGGTGACCTCGACGCGGCACGCGTGGCAGTCGAAGCGGCGCGGGCCGCGCTGGATGCCGGCTCCGAGGAGCCATCGGCCGCGCTGATCGTCCGCTACGAGGCAGCCATGCTCGCCGGCCTGCCCAGCGGCGCGCACGCGCCTGCTGCCGCCACGGACGCCTGGGAGGAGCTGCGAGCCGAAAGAGTTCCCCCGCGCCCCGGTGGCGCAGGCCCGTCGGACATCAACGGCAACGCCGCCGCTGACCGCAACGCCGCCCCAAGCGGCAACGCCACCCCAAGCCGCAACGCCGCATCCGGCCGCAGTGCCACATCCGGCCCCGACGTCATCCCCGACCGCAACGCCGCCCCTGACGACAACACCATCCGCATCGCCGCAGCCAACGACGACTCCGCCGCCCACGGCCGCCACGCCCACGGCCGCCACGCCCGCGGCGCCCCGCTGATGGGGACGGCCGTGGTGGCAGTCGTCAGCCGATGTGCCCTCGGCGACTGGTCGGGTGCCGAGGCGTTCACCGCGGTGCTGCTGGACGGCTGCCCATGGGAGACAGCGGCCGAGACCGAACGAGGGGTGCGTGACCTCATATCCCTGCCGGGCGCGGATACCGACCGGCTGGAGGCGCTACGCGGCCGGCTGATACGCCACATGCAGGAGACGGCTCCCGATCCGGACGGTCGTGACAGTCCAAGGCGGAGTGCCCCCGGGCACGCATAACGAGGCGGCCCGATGCGGCGACCGGGCAGACGCCTCCGCTGAGACTGACGGGCAGACGCCACCGCTGAGACTGACGAAGCTGCTGAGGCTGACGCATCTGCTGGCACCGGCGTACTACCTGGCACCGGCGTACCTGTTGGCACCGACGTACCACCCGACGCCGACGTACCTGCTGGGAGTGAAGTGTGGCCGCCGGAGCTGACGTAGGCGTAGGTGCAGGCACTGACGCGACCACCCGGGCCGCGAGCGACTGCGGTGTTCTGGCAACGCAAAGCACCTGAAGGGAAGGTGATCCAGCAATCTCGTCGCTGTCGTCAACTGCCCCGAGCCGGTGGGCCCGCCGCCATCCGCCGGGCGAACCCGGAACCACCGGATCGGCCGGTAGGCGGATCGGCCGGTGGGCCGGTCGGCCGGGTTCTTTACTCTCCCTCGTACTCGGCCTCGTGCTGCAGGATGCACTGCTGCCACTGCGACAGTGCCTCCTCGCGGTCGCCTCCGCTGTCCTGGGCGGCGACGATCAGTGCGTCGGCAGCCATGGCGGCAAGCCGTACCGCGATGTGGCAGACATCGCTTTGGGGGAGCGGCCGGAGGAGTTCCACCGCGCCGTCGCTGTCTCCGGAAAGCGCGGAGGCGACGACAGCCATGGTGGTGCGATCCCACTCGTACTCGGACATGGGGAGAGCATGCCCAGCGCGCGCCGCCGCCATCATCGAACGAATGAGCCCTCCGACGGGGCGGGGCAGGAGGGAGTGACGGGTGTGGTGTCGGATCTGACGTCGGGGGAGGCCGGGGACTCTTCGCACCCGGCCTGTCGGGGAGGCTGCCGGCTGCCGGGGAAGAGGGGGCCGCCGCCCGACTGACCAGCCCTCTTCAGCCCAGTTGGCGTATCGGGCTGCCTGCCAGGAAGGCAGTGATGTCCTCGACAGCCTGTTGGAAGTAGCCCTCGTAGTTGCGGCGGGTGACATAGCCGAGGTGGGGCAGGGCGAGCACGTTCGGGAGGGTGCGCAGGGGGTGGTCGGCAGGCAGCGGCTCATGGTCGAAGACGTCCAGGCCGGCGCCGGCGATCCAGTTCTCCCGCAGCGCCCGGAGCAGCGCGGGCTGGTCGACGATGGCGGCGCGGGAGGTGTTGACGAGGTAGCCGGTGGGCCGCATCCGGCGGAGCTCATCGGCGCCGAGCAGGCCGCGGGTGCGGTCGCCGAGGACGAGGTGTACGGAAACGAAGTCGCTCGTTTCCAGGAGCTCGTCCTTGGTGGTGGCGGCATGCACGCCCGCCTCTGCGGCGCGTTCGGCGGTGAGGTTCTGGCTCCAGGCCGTCACGTTCATGCCGAAGGCCTGGCCGATCCGGGCGACCCGGGTGCCGATCTTGCCCAGGCCGAGCAGCCCGAGCGTACGGCCGTGCAGGTCGGCGCCGAGGGTGCTCTGCCAGGGGCCGCCGTCGCGTATCGCGGTGCTCTCGGTGACCACGTTGCGGGCGAGGCCCAGGATCAGCGCCCAGGTCAGTTCGACGGGCGGCTCGGTGTTGCTGGCCGTACCGCAGACGGTGACGCCGTGCCGGGCGGCGGCTTCCAGGTCGATGGCGGCATTGCGCATTCCGGAGGTGATCAGCAGCCGGAGGCGGGGCAGCCGGGCGAGGAGCGAGGCGGGGAACGGGGTGCGTTCGCGCATCGCGACAACGATCTCGGTCACCGATCGCCGAGACCACCTCGTCCTCGGAGCGGAAGGGCTGCCGCAGCGTACGGACGTCGACGGCGCCCGCCAAAGCGGACCAGTCGGCCATGGAGAGGGCGACGTCCTGGTAGTCGTCGAGTACGGCACAGCGCGGAGTCATGCGGATTCTCCCGAGAGGTGTGACGGATGACGGGGTGGTGCTCAGGTTGGACGGTGCTCAGGGCGGACGATGCTCAGGCCGTGTGGTGCTCAGGCCGGACGGTACGGCCCCGTACCGAGCGCCCAGTATTGAGCCGCCCTGCGGTGAGTCGCCCTGTACAGAGCTGCCCCGCCTCGAACAGCCCCGCCCCGAACCACCCCGCACCGAGCCACCCTGTATCGAGCCGGCGAAGCCGTACCGATGAAGCCGTACCGATGAAGCCGATTCGACCAAGGCCGTATCGGCCGAGCTCATACCCATCGGGACCGTACCGGTCAAAAGCCGCCTTATGAGTGAGTGGTCGCATTACTCTCCTGGGCAAAAATTGATCAATCCTGAACGATTACAGTGCTGCCCCAGGGGCCTCTGCTAGGCCCCGGAACGTTGTGAGCTTCAGGAGGGCGCAGTGAGCGCAGCTGGAGGCGGCGCCGCCATCTGGGGCCGCGCGGAGCAGCAGGACTTCCGCAGCCGAGTACGCGGATGTCTGCTCGGCGGTGCCATCGGCGATGCACTCGGCGCCGGTATCGAATTCGACTCGCTCGACGCGATCCGTTCGGCGCACGGCCAGGAGGGTGTGACCGATTTTGTGCCCGCCTTCGGGCGGCGCGGCGCGGTCACCGACGACACCCAGATGACCCTGTTCACCATGGACGGGCTGATCCGGGCCCAGGTGCGCCGCGACACCGGCGCCTGGCATCCGCCCACCGACGTCCACCGCGCCTATCTGCGCTGGGCCGCCACCCAGAGCGACTGGGGCCCGGACGAGCGCAAGAAGGACGACGGCTGGCTCGCCCGCGAGGAGTGGCTGTACTCCCGCCGGGCGCCCGGCCGGGCCTGCTTGAGCGGCCTCGCGGACGAGGCGATGGGCACGCTGGAGGCTCCCAAGAACCCGGATTCGAAGGGCTGCGGCGCGGTGATGCGCTCGGCGCCGTTCGGGCTCCTGGTCGGCTGGGAACCGCAACTGGTCTTCCAGCTCGCCGTCGAGTGCGCGGCACAGACGCACGGCCACCCCACCGGCTATCTGGCGGCCGGCGCCTTCGCGGTCATCAGCCACTCGCTGGCCCGCGGCGAGGACCTCGACGGCGCCGTGCAGAAGGCACTGGCGCATCTGGCCACCCGCCCCGGCCACGAGGAGACCACCGACGCCCTCAAACGCGCGCTCGGCGCCGTACGGCAGGGCTTGCCGACGCCCGCCCGGGTGGAGTCGCTGGGCGAGGGCTGGACGGCCGAAGAGGCGCTGTCGATCGGCGTGTACTGCGCGCTGGTCGCCGAGGACATCCGCCATGGCCTGCTGCTCGCCGTCAACCACAGCGGGGACAGCGATTCCACCGGCGCCATCTGCGGCAATCTGCTGGGCACCCTGCACGGTGAGACGGCGCTGCCACCGGTGTGGCTGGTCGAGCTGGAGGGCCGGGAGACGATCCTGCAGCTGGCCGACGACTTCTCGATGGAGATGACGCAGGGACCGGCGCTGCACGGCCCGGCCGGTTCGTCGCCAGGGTGGCTGGCCCGGTACCCACGGGCCTGACCGACCGTTTCCGGCGTCGGACCGTCACGGGCCCGGCGGCCGATGTGCCGATGCGGCCCGTCTCCACCGCGTCCTGCGTGGTGCCACCTGGACGCATTCCCCAAGCCGCCCGGCCTTCGACGCATCCCCAAAAGCGGCCTTCGACGCATCTCCCAAGCGCCCCTGACGCGTCCCCCCGAGCGCCCCGACACGTCCCCACGGCATCCCCGGCGCGACCGGCCGACGGCACCCCCGGCTCAACCGCCGACAATCCCTACGCTCCCTCGCCCGCCCCGTCCCTGGCCCCGTCGCCCGATCCGGCCCTCGTCCCGGTCCTCGACCCGTCCCCCTGCCCGGGAATCGACACCGAAGCCGCCCCCGCCGAACCCCCGTCGTCCGAGTTGATCCGCGCCAGCACCGCATCCCGCTCCGGCGTGTCCTCCGGCCGTACGAAGCCGAGGAGGAGGAAGAGGACGAGCGAGGTGGCGACCGGCGAGACGATCTGGATCTGCAACTGGACATCGCTCAGGCCGTAGTTGGTCAGCCAGAAGGCGATCAGACCGGCCGCCCACGAGCCCAGTGCCGCCGTGGGACCGGACTTGCGGAAGAACCGCAGCATCCCGAGCAGGAACGGGATGGAGATCGGCCCGACCAGCCCGGCCACCCATTTGATGACGACGGTGATGATGTCCTTGAACGCGGGGGAGTTGACCTGCGTGGCGATCGCCATCGACAGCCCCAGGAAGGCGACCGTCGACAGCCGGGCCGCCAGCAGCCCGGCCCGGTGCGACCAGTCGCGCGCCTTCGCCGAGAGTGCCGGCGCGATGTCCCGGGTGAACACCGAGGAGATGGCGTTGGCGTCCGAGGAGCACATGGCCATCGTGTGGGAGAAGAAGCCGACGATGACCAGGCCCAACAGTCCGTGCGGCAGCAGCCGTTCGGTGAGCAGCGCGTACGAGTCGGAGGCGTCCGGCTTCTGTGCCTTGATCAGCAGCGGTGCGACCCACATCGGGAAGAAGAGGACCGCGGGCCAGATGAACCACAGCGCCGCCGACAGCCGCGCCGAGCGCCTGGCCTCCCGGGCGCTGCGGGTGGCCATGAAGCGCTGGGCCTGGTTCCACATGCCGCCGCTGTACTCGAAGGTCTTGATGAAGAGGTAGGCGAGCAGGAAGGTCAGGGTGTACGGGCCGACGGTCGGCTGGGTGTGGTTGTCCGGCAGCTTGTCCCATACGGTCCACAGCGAGCTGAAGCCGCCCAGCCGGCCCATGACGGCGACCAGCATCGCGACACCGGCCAGCAGCTGGATGACGAACTGCCCCAGCTCGGTGAGCGCGTCCGCCCACAGCCCGCCGACCGTGCAGTAGACGCCGGTGATCACGCCCGTGATGAGAATGCCCTGATGGAGCGAGAGGCCGGTGAAGACGGACAACAGGGTGGCGATCGCCGCCCACTTGGCGCCCACGTCCACGATCTTCAGCAGGACACCGGACCAGGCCAGTGCCTGCTGTGTCGGCAGGTTGTAGCGGTTCTTGAGGTACTCCAGCGGTGAGGCGACACCCAGCCGCGACCGCAGCCGGTTGAGCCGCCCCGCGAACAGCTGGGCGCCGATGGCGATGCCGATCGCGATGGGGAAGGACCAAGTGACGTAGGAGGTGATGCCGTATTGGTAGGCGATGCCGGCGTACCCGGTGAACATCACCGCGCTGTAGCCGGACATGTGGTGGGAGATGCCGGACAGCCACCACGGCATCTTGCCGCCCGCGGTGAAGAAGTCGCTGACGTCGTCCACCCGTTTGTGCGACCACACACCGATCGCGATCATCACGCCGAAGTAGCCGATGAGCACGGCCCAGTCGAGACTGTTCATGCCCCCTCCAGGGGTCCGCCTTGTGAACGTGAATCACTTCGCCGTGACGTCCTGTGGGGCGGTGCCCCCTACGGGAATTGGGGACACCGGGGATTGAACCGCCCAACGAGCGGGCCGGTCAAGAGCATGGATGGTCATGGATGTGAACGCAGGTCAGTAAAGCGAACGATTTTGCTTTCTCTTGACCTTCGAGGGCGTTGTCCCGGACGCGACGCCGAACCCACGATGAGCGCACACTTCGCCGGGCGCCGTTGGCCCGAACGCACGCACTGACAACAGCCCCAACAGCCGTACGGGGCCCGGGATCCCGTACGGCTGCCCAGTCCGAACCGGTCCAGAACCGGGCTCAGTCCGAACCGGCCCAGACCCGGCTCAGTCCGAACCGGCCCAGCTCAACCCGGCCCGGCCCGGAGCGAACCGGCCCGGCTCGGCCGGGCGGTCCGCCCCTGGCTTGCCCTGCCCGTCCTGCCGGCCCTGCCCGCGCGCGAGGACAAGCCCGGCCTGCGCCGTCTCGTCCAGGAGGAGGGAGCCCCAAGCGGGCTGTTACCGCATCAGCTCCCCAGCGTTGACCAGCAGCGACTGGCCGGTGATGGCGCGCGCCCGGTCGGAGGCCAGAAAGACCGCGCTCTCGGCCACGTCCGCGTCCGTCGCCAGCTCGGGCAGCGCCATCCGCTCCGTGAGCCGGCCCAGCACCTCGGACTCCGGAACGCCTTCCCCGTGCGCCTGGAACTGTACGTATGCCTCCACCGGCGGGCCCCACATCCACCCGGGCTGCACGGTATTGACCCGTATCCGGTCCGGTCCCAGCTCGCGCGCCAGCGAGTACATCGCCGAGACCAGCCCGCCCTTGGATGCCGCATACGCCGCCTGCTGCACCTGAGACGGGGCGGCGACCGACGACTGGGTGCCGATCATCACCACCGAGCCACCGCCGCGCGCCACCAGGGACGGCAAGCAGGCGCGGGTCATCCGCAGCGTGCCGAAGAGATTGACGTCCACGACAGCGCGCCAGGAGTCGAAGTCGGCGTCCCGCAGGCCCCCGAAGAGCGTGTCCAGTGCGGCGACATGGATCACCGCGTCGATGCCGCCGAACCGCTCCACGGCCAGTGCGGCCAGCGCCTCGCACTGCGCCTCGTCGCCGATATCGGTCGCCCGCCAGGCCGTCCGCTCGCCCGAAGGGTCGAGCTGTGCCGCTGTCTTGGCGAGATTCGCCTCCGTACGGGCTCCCAGCACCACCGAGGCGCCGTCCCGTACACAGGCCGCCGCGACCTGATGGCCGAGTCCGGCCCCCACGCCCGAGACGATGACGGTCTTGTTCCGCAGCAGCATGTGTGCCTCCCGGCCGGGCCGCCCAGCTCACTCCTGATGGCCCGTCAGATTAGGGCTGTGAGCCCGGGAAGGCCAGAGTCGTTCGCCGTGACGCCAGAGATCCAGGGTCCGGATCAGTCCCAGGCCGCATGCTCTGTCGCCTCGAAGCAGTACTTGATCCACTTGCCGATGCGGTGGGGGCTGGTCGACGGCACCGCGCAGAGCCGCACCCGGAAGGCGCTGCCGACGGTCGCCATGGACGTGTACTTGTCGTGGTTGTAGTCGATCGAGGCACTGCGGGCCGATCCGCCCGCCACCCGGAGCGTCACCATGTCGCCGGGCTCGCCATTGACGATCCGGCCCCATACGTCCCCACAGTCCTTGCTGTAACGCAGCTGTATACGGACCTGGTTGCCCACGGTGGGTTCCCAGGTGACGGCGTCATAGGCGCACGCGGTGTCCTTGGGGTTCCTGCCGTCGCAGCCCGCCCCGGGGCAGCCGGGCGGTGGCTCCGCGAAGAGCTTGGGGAGCTGGTCGGCGCCCACCGTGGCGAGCGCCCCGGCGATTGCCGTGACGACGCCTACGACGAGAGCGTGCCGGGCGTGCGCACGCAGCCACGAGCCGACGCCGCGGAGCTGGGCGCGGGCGCGTTGCGGGAGGGAGGGAGATGGGCTCGTCGGGTCACTGTCGGGAGGGGCGAGAGCGGGATCGGGATCGGTATCAGGATCAGGATCGGGATCCGTATCGGGGCTGAGGCGGCGATCGGGGCGGTACCGGGCAGGGAGTTCGTCCGCGGGCGCGTCCGCGGGTTCGTCCGCAGGGTCATCCGTCGGGCGGCCGCCCGCCGGGCCCTCAGCCGGGCCGTCCACCGGATCGTCCGGGCCACTGGTCATCCGGCCTCCTGGGAGGTTCACTGGAGGTCCACGTGCCGTGGACTTCCAGTTTCCGGCAGGGCGACGGCCACCCGAAAGTGCATTTTCCGCCGCGACGTTCACCGCCCGGCGCAGGCGCTGCCCTCCCGCGCTCACCCGTCCCGGCGCACGCCCTCCAGGGCCTTCTGCAGCCGCGCCAGACCCTCACGGATCTCGTCGGGGGAGTGCGTCACGAACGACAGACGGACAGCAGTCGCATCCGGCGGCCCCGCGAAGAACGGTGCTCCGGGGACGTAGGCGACGTCATGCCGTACCACCTCGGGCAGCAGCGCCGTTGCGTCGTACCCCTCGGGCAGGGTCGCCCACACGAACATGCCGCCGGCCGGCCGGTTCCACCGCGAGCCCTCGGGCAGCGCCGTGGGCAGCCCGTCGACCAGGGCATCCCGGCGCGCACGGTAGGCGTCCCGCACCCGCCGCAGATGTGCGTCGAGGTCGGCGACCGCCAAGTACCGTGCCGCGGCGGCCTGGTCGATGGTCGAGGTGTGCAGATCAGCGGCCTGCTTGGCGATGACACAGGCCCGCCGCAATGCGGCCGGCGCGCGCAGCGAACCCAGCCGCAGGCCGGGCGCCATCACCTTGGAGAACGAGCCGAGCAGCGCCGTACGGTCCTCGGCCCCGGGGAAGGAAGCGACCCACGGCACCGGCGCGCCCTCGAAACGCAGCTCGCCGTACGGGTCGTCCTCGGCGATCCACAGCCCCCGCCGGGAGGCGACCTCGGCGACCGCGGCCCGCCGCTCGGCGGACAGGGTGCGGCCGGTCGGATTCTGGAAGGTCGGCACGAGATAGAGCAGCTTGGGCCGCTCGCGCGCGGTGATCTCGTCCAGCGCGGCCGGGTCCAGCCCCTCGTCGTCGGTCGGCACCGGCACCACCCGGGCGCCGGTGAAGGAGAAGATCTGCAGCGCCGCGAGGTAGCAGGGGTCCTCGACCAGCACCACATCCCCCGGCTCCAGCAGGGCCGTGGCCAGCAGCGTCAGACCCTGCTGCGAACCGGTGGTCACCAGCAGGTCATCGGCTTCGGTGGGCAGCCCGCGCGCGGTGGTGCGCGCCGCGACGGCCGCACGCAGCGCCGGATCGCCCTCAGTGGTGGAGTACTGCAGAGCCCGCATCGGGTCCTCGGCCAGCACATGCTGGAAGGCAGCCGCTATGCCCGCCGCGTCGAACAGCTCGGGCGCGGGCAGCCCGCCGGCGAACGAAATGACCTCGGGACGGGCGGTGAGCGCCAGGATCTCGCGCACGGGCGAACTGCCGGTCCGCGCCGCACGCGCGGCAAGCCCCGGCACGGCAGCGGCTGCATGGGCAAGGATCGCGTCCGACATGGCGGCTCCCATCGCTCGTGTCTGCGATTAACCGACGTTAGCTGCAGAGAGCAGGCAGCTTAAGCGGGCCGGGGAAGGGTGTGCAGGGGTGCCCGCATGATGGGCGGGCGGGACGGGTGCCCGCGTACGGGCCGTGGTCCGTATGCCGCCGGCGCCCGGTGACGGGTGCACCACCCCTCCCCTTCTGATGATTCGTCAGCTACACCTGTCTGTCATGACCGCAGACAGCAAAGGAACGCCGGAGGGCGGAGCCGCCGCCGGGGCCGCCGCCTACGCCGAGCTGGCCGCCGTCGGCCCCTACGGAGTGCACCCCGGGCATGCGCTGATCACCATGGTCGAACCGCATCCGGGGCATGAATACGCCTACAACCGCTGGTACGAGGACGACCACTACATCGCGGGCGCGATGGCGATGCCGTGGATGTTCGCCGGCCGCCGCTGGGTGGCCACCCGCGAGCTGCAACTGCTGCGCCGTCCCGGGAAGTCCGCCGTTGCCCGGCCGGTGACGGCCGGCTGCTATCTCTCCACCTACTGGGTCACCGAAGGCCGCTACGACGAGCACATGAAGTGGACCGTCGGCATCAACAAGCGCCTCAACCGGGACGGCCGCGTCTACCAGGACCGTACGCATGTCTTCACGGCCTTCCAGGAGCACGTGGCGACGGTCTACCGGGACGGCGCCGCCGGCCCCCGTGACTTCCATGCGCTGGACCACCCGTACACCGGGCTGGTGTTGGAGGTGATCGACGCGGACGGTCCGGAACGACGGGCCGAACTGCTGGAGTGGCTGTGTGCCCGCCACCTGCCCCGGCGGCTGGCGGGCTCACCGGCGGCGATGGTCACCGTCTTCCGTCCGACGCCGCTGCCGGGGGACCGGATGTCGTATGTGAAGCAGGTCGAGGGCGTCGATACCCGGCTGACACTGCTGTGGTTCCTCCAGCAGGACCCGCGCGACGGCTGGGCCGCACACTTCGCCGACCTGGAGGAAGAGGTCGCGGAGTCGGCGCTGGGGCGGGTGGAGCTGGTGGCTCCGTTCATTCCGACCGTGCCCGGGACGGACCGGTATGTGTCCGAACTGCGCTGAGTGGCGGCTCGGCGGTCCCGTGCGGTCGGCCGGCTGCCCGCCGGACAGGGGGCGCGGGCATGGCCGAGCCCCCTCGGCCGGGACGGCGGTCCAGTCGAGAGGGCTCGTATCTGCAGACTGCGGACGGTGACGGTTCAGGTCACGCCACGTCGAACGCGCCACCGGCGACGTCCGACACAAAGCTGGTCCAGGAGGAGTTGTCGAATGTGAGGCGCGGACCTTCGGGGTCCTTGGAGTCCCGCACTGCAATGGCGGTGACGGCCGGCACGGCGATTTCCACGCAGGCGCCGTTGCCACCGGAGTACGAGGACTTGGTCCAGGAGAATGCGGAATTGGGCTGCACGGCCATGTTCACTCCAACTCACGTTGAGTTACCGCGGATTCGGTAGTGATGACGCTACGCGCCAACATCATGAGCCGCAGAGGCCGTTCACCCGTCCGAATGGCATATTTCTTGATCCCTATTCACGAGGGCGGGTGCACGTGTACCGTGCCAACCTCTCCGCGGGAATGCCGGTTCCGCACTATTTCTCCCCGGCGAGGCTCACCCCGCCGCATCCGCATGGGATTTCGCCGCTGCGGCGATGAACTCCCGGCTCTGCTCCGCGCTCAACGCCTGCGCACGCAAATGCTCGTACATGATCGTGTACTTATGCACATCGTTGGTTTTCTCCAGGTAGAGGTCACTGGTGACGCCCTCGATGTACACCACACTGGAATCGGCGGCATCGTCGAATTCGAGGATGGAGAACGTTCCCGACATTCCGGCGTGCGCACCGGTGTTGTACGGCAGAATCTGGACCGTCACGTGCGGCAATTGGCTCATCTCGGCAAGATGGTCCAGTTGCTCGCGCATGATCAGGTGGCTGCCGACCACCCGCCGCAGTGCGCTCTCGTCCAGCACCGCCCACAGCCGCAACGGGTGGTCGGAATCGCTGATCCGCTCTTGGCGGCGCATCCGCACCTGGATGCGCTTCTCCAAGTGGTCGGGCGCCAGCTCGGGGACCGTGCCGGGGATGACCGCTTCGGCATAGCCGGGAGTCTGCAGGAGGCCGGGCACCAGCAGGGACTCGTAGACCCGCAGCGAGGCCGCCTCGGTCTCCAGACCGATGTAGACGCTGTACGGGATGTCGCCGAAGGCGTGCCACCAACCCTGTTGGCGTGAATCCTTGGCCATCTGCATCAGCGAATCCACGATGCGGTGGTCTTCGACCTCGTATACCCCGCACAGATCACGGACATCGCGCTGGCTGATGCTGCGACGGCCGTTCTCCAGTCTGCTGATCTTCGACTGCGAGACGAGCAGCCGGTCCGCCACCTCTTCTGCCGTCATGCCTTTGGCCTCTCGAAGCCTGCGCAGCTCCTGGCCCAATCGGCGTCGCCTGACGGTGGGGTTGACGTTGGACGCCACGCTAAGTGCACCTCCGGCTCCGTACTGCTGTTTTCTGCTCAGCAGACTGCCACCAACGGTCCGCGCCGCGCTGGCAAATGGCCGGACAAGGGGGTCACGTTGGAATTTTGGGGCCGGAATCGCGAAAATGCGCCCGCGCAGGCGCGCGGGGTGGCGGGCCGGCCGTCGTCCAGAAC
>NZ_JBSHAW010000042.1:0-83475 GCF_053611685.1 Streptomyces sp. NPDC054786
ACAAGACGGAATAATTTTTCTTGTTCTGTCTGGTGGGTCGGTATTTGTTTATAAGAGCCCCCGGCTGGGGTGGTGTTCGGACGTAAAGCGAAGCAGTCCGCACACCCACCCCCGGAGGCCCGCCACCGGCACCCACCACACAGCAAGAGCGGCCCCCGCCCAACACCGCCACCCCCGCCGAAGGCGACACGCGGCCCCCGCCCAAACACCCCCACCCCCGCCGGAGGCGACCCGCGAAAGACGAGACGCGAAACGGCGCCGCAGAAAACAACGTGGAGCCGGGGGCCCAGCGCGCCGGCGCGCCTAGCTGTGGCCGAGCTCCTCGGCGGGCCCGGTCTCCTCGACCGACCCCCCGTCCCGCTCCGGACGCAGCGACAACGGCTCGACCACCGTCTCGTCGACAACCGGCGCGGCTGGCCGCGGCGGTTTCGGCATGACGGCGGCCTCGGAGTGCGCACCGCACCCGTACGCGAGGGAGACGACCCGCCCGTCCGCCGGGGAGAACTCATTGGCGCAGACGCCGAAGGCCTGGCCCAGGGAGCCGGGGAGCGGGGTGAGGAAGCCGCAGGTCGCGCAGGTGGCGGGGGCCGCCTGGGCCATGGGGGTCTTGGCTCCGAAGGCATCTTCCCAGCGGTCGGCGGCGGAGTGCAGGCCGTAGCGGGACAGCACCCGGGCCCGGCGCATGCCCAGCTCCTCGGCGACCGCCGCGATGCTGCCGCGCTCGGGGGCGGGCTGGATGGCGGGCGAGCCCGGGACGACGTCCGCCTCCTCGGAGTCGGCGACGTCGGCGGCCATGCCCTCGGCGACCGGGGAGTTCGGCGGCGGGGCGTCCTCGCCGGTGAAACCGGGCTCCAGACGCAGGTCATCGGCCTCGGTGGG
Source organism: Streptomyces sp. NPDC054786 (assembly GCF_053611685.1). NCBI lineage: Bacteria > Bacillati > Actinomycetota > Actinomycetes > Kitasatosporales > Streptomycetaceae > Streptomyces > Streptomyces sp. NPDC054786. Next base: position 880 of record NZ_JBSHAW010000042.1, read on the forward strand.
CAGCAGATCGCCGGGGCCCATGTCGCCGGGACGCAGCCGCTCGCTCCACGGCACCCACTCCGGTGCGAGCAGCGCGTCGGGGCCGGGCAGCAGGACCGTCTCGTCGAGCGTGACGATCTTGGCGCGGGAGGCCCTGGCGACCGTCACGGCCCAGCGCCAGCCCCGGTAGCCGGCTTCGTTGCAGGCGAAGAGGTGGGTGACGACGCGGTCCCCGTCGGCCACCGCATCGAGGTGCTCGCCGACCATGCCGGGCAGTGCGGCCTCCTCCGCCGCCTCCCGGGCAAGGTCGACCGCCTCGGCGCACAGGCGGTCAGGGGTACGGCTTCGCATCGCAGCACTCACAAGAATCGATTCTCTCTTCTACGCCGTCTCACGAGTGCGCCAGCCGTAGCTGTCCTTGTCCTGTCCGGACGACCGGCGGTACCGGGGCGGGCGGAGCGGACCAGGGGACCGCGTCGACGTCCGCGCCCGGTCGTTTCGGTCGAGCGCACCTCTTACGTCCCATTCTGCGGGATCGCGAGGAGGCACGCGGCCAAAAACGACCGCCGGTGGCGCGCTACACACGCTACCCCTTCAACGGTGTACGACCCCTCGGTGGGAGGGCAAATGTCAGCGGCAGCGACTGCGGGCCGCTGCGCCTCGCGCGGGAGCGCGGAGAAAGTGCCCTCTCCTGGGCGAGTTGGGGCACTATGACCACGTGGCTGCCGCAAGGGCGTCGAAGGTGTCGAGGGTGTCCAGGACCTCAGGGAAGTCGTCACAGGTGTCGCGCGCCTCGACGCGAGGCGGGCATGGGGACAACCGGGCCCGCCGGGCGGGCCGGGTCGTCGGCCGTGCGCTGCACAGACCGTTCACCGGCGCGGCGCGGGGGCTGCGGCGTGCCACGCATGCGCACGGCGCGGGCGAGTCGGGTCTGGGCAAGCTGATCGAGCTGCATGCGGTGAACTCCGCCGGCGACGTGATGATCACCATCGCGCTGGCCTCGACGGTGTTCTTCGCGGTGCCGACGGACCAGGCCCGCGGCCGGGTGGCGCTGTATCTGGCGGTGACGATGGCGCCGTTCGCCCTGCTCGCGCCGGTGATCGGGCCGCTGCTGGACCGGGTGCCGCACGGCCGCCGGGCGGCGATGGCGGGCGCGATGCTGGCGCGGGCGGTGCTGGCGCTGACGATGTCGGGGGCGGTGGCGACCGGCGGGCTGCAGCTGTATCCGGCGGCGCTGGGGGTGCTGGTGGCGTCGAAGGCGTACGGCGTGGTCCGCAGCGCGGTGGTGCCGCGGCTGCTGCCACCGCGGATTTCGCTGGTCAAGGCCAACTCGCGAGTGACGCTCGCGGGGCTGCTGGCGACCGGGGTGGCGGCGCCGATGGGTGCCGGACTGCAGCTGCTCGGGCCGGGCTGGCCGCTGTACGGGGCGTGTGTGGTGTTCGCCGCCGGGACCTTCCTGTCATTCTCCCTGCCGCACAAGGTCGACTCCGCGAAGGGCGAGCGCCGGGCCCGGCTGGCGTCCCGGGAGGCATCGGCCCGGTCGGCGGGCGGACAGCGGAAGCCGGGGCTGCGTACGGTCGGGCCGTCGGTGCTGCACGGTCTGCAGGCCAATGCCTGTCTGCGGGCACTCTCCGGGTTCCTGACGTTCTTCCTGGCGTTCATGCTGCGCGAGCATCCGCTGGGCGGGCTGGGCGCGGCGGCCTCGCTGGGGCTGGTGGTGGTGGCGGCCGGTACCGGAAACGCGCTGGGGACGGCGGTCGGCGCCTGGCTGAAGGCCCGCGGGCCGGAGCCGATCATCGCGGCGATGCTGGGGCTGGCGCTGTGCGCGACGGTGCTGGCGGCGGTGTTCTACCCGGTGATGGCGGTGGTCGTGGTGCCCGCGGCGGCGGCCACCGCGGGGCTGTGCCAGGCGCTGGCGAAGCTGTCGCTGGACGCGATGATCCAGCGCGATGTGCCGGAGGAGGTGCGCACCTCCGCGTTCGCCCGGTCCGAGACGGCGCTGCAGATGTCGTGGGTGGTGGGCGGCGCGATCGGGATTTGTCTGCCGCTGATCGGCACGGTGGGGATGGCGGTGGCCTCCGGACTGGTGGCACTGGGCGTGGTGCTGGCCGTACGCGGACTGCTGAGCGCGGCCCGGCGGGGCGCTACATCGACCCCCCGGGTGGCCTGACACCCGACGGGCAACGCGGCACGCCGTACCCGGGCGTGGTGTGAGCTGGGGCGCCAGATAGCCTGCCCGTATGACCGTTGCGTTGATCTCCTGGGGCAAGGGCCGCCGTGCCGCTGCCGCCATCGGTGCCGTGTCCCTGGGTCTCCTCACCCTCTCCGCCTGCGAGAAGCCGACGTCGCTCGCGACCGTGACCGTCGGCTCGACGACGGTGCAGGCCGAGGCGACCCCCGGCTGCGACGGCGACGGCAAGGTTCTCTCCAAGAAGGCCGTCACCTCCTGCATCACCAAGAAGGGCGGCAAGACGATCACCGTCCACCCCGGCGAGAAGGTGCGCGTCGGCGTCGACCCGGAGGTCGCCAAGTCCGGCTGGATCGTCATCGGCGCCGGCCCGGTCATGCGCGAGCCCAGCAAGCAGACGTACCGCAGCTTCGACGCGGACACCCTGTTCATGCAGCAGAACCCGCAGACCGGTCAGACCTCCTACTCCAAGGACGTCACCCTCCAGGTCGCGGAGCTGAGCGGCAGCGACGGTCCCAAGACCCTGTGGCACTTCACCCTGAAGCAGAAGGACTAGGGCGGGAGAGCCGGCCGATGCGGGTCCTGGTCGTCACGGCGGTAGCCGCCGAGCGCGACGCGGTGGCTGCCGCGGCGGGGCCCTGCGACGAGACGGCACTGCCCGGCGGGTACGCGCTGCGCCGTGCGGCGGGTGCGCCGGTGGCGCTCGATGTGCTGGCCGCCGGTGTCGGTCCGGCCGCCGCGGCCGCCGGCACGGCCACCGCGCTGACCGCCGCCACGCTCGCCGGAGCGCCGTACGACCTGGTCGTCTCGGCCGGTATCGGCGGCGGCTTCGCACCCGGCGCACCGCTGGGCTCCGTGGTGGTCGCGGACGCGATCGTCGCGGCCGACCTGGGCGCCGAAACCCCCGACGGCTTCACCCCGGTCACCGAACTCGGCTTCGGGACGGTGGCGCACCGTCCCGACCCGGCGTTGGTCAAGGCCGTCGCCGCGGCGGCCGGTGCGGCGGCAGGCACCGTCGTGACCGTCTCCACCGTCACCGGCAGCGCGGCCCGCACCGCCGAGCTGGCGGTGCGTCACCCGGGCGTGCTGGCCGAGGCGATGGAGGGCTTCGGGGTCGCCGAGGCGGCCGCCGCACACGGTGTGCCGGTGCTGGAGATCCGTACGGTCTCCAACGCCGTCGGCCCCCGCGACCGCGGCGCCTGGCGGATCGGCGCCGCGCTCACCGCCCTGACCGGTGCCTTCCGTACGCTTCCCGGAGCCCTGACGGCCGCCACCGGACCGGCTCCGGACCCTCCCCCACGCTCGACTTCGCTCACGCGGGGGACCCCCACGTCCCTGAGGAGGACCCCGTGACCCGGCCGCTGAACATCGCGTACTCGCCGTGCCCGAACGACACCTTCGTCTTCGATGCGCTGGCGCACGGCCGCGTCCCGGACGCGCCGGAGCTGGCGGTCACCTTCGCCGATATCGACCTCACCAACGGCATGGCCGAGCGCGGTGAGTTCGATGTGCTGAAGGTGTCGTACGCGGTGCTGCCGTGGGTGCTCAAGGACTATGCGCTGCTGCCCTGCGGCGGGGCGCTGGGGCGCGGCTGCGGGCCGCTGGTGCTGACCAGGGAGCAGGGCCCGGCGGCGGATCTGGCGGGCAAGACGGTCGCGGTGCCCAGTGAGCGGTCCACCGCGTATCTGCTGTTCCGGCTGTGGGCGGCGGCCGAGGTGCCGGGCGGGGTCGGGGAGATCGTGGTGCTGCCGTTCCACGAGATCATGCCGGCCGTACGCGACGGCAAGGTCGATGCGGGCCTGGTCATTCACGAGGCGCGCTTCACGTACCAGAACTACGGCCTGGTGTGCCTGGCCGACATGGGCGAGCACTGGGAGCTCACCACCGGCCTGCCGATCCCGCTCGGCGCGATCATCGCCAAGCGGTCGCTGGGCGAACGGGCGTTGCGCGACCTCGCGGCGGCGGTCCGCAGCTCCGTGCTGATGGCCTGGGACGATCCCGAGGCCTCCCGGCCGTACGTCCTGGAGCACGCCCAGGAGATGGATCCGAGGGTCGCCGACCAGCACATCGGGCTGTACGTCAACGAGTTCACCGCCGACCTCGGCGAGGACGGCTATGCCGCGGTGCGCGGGCTGCTCACCCGCGCCGCGGCCGAGGGGCTGGTTCCGCCCCTCGGCCGCGATGCGTTGAGTTTCGTGTGAGGTGTGCCGCGCGTGACGGCTGGTTGCCGCCGCCCACGGGCAGGCGTGCTCAGACGTCCAGTTGGTCGGCGACGGCGCGCAGCATGCCGGCGATCTTCGCGCCGTGCACCTTGTCCGGGTAGCGGCCGCGCTCCAGTTGCTGGGTGACGTTCTCCAGGAGCGTGGTCAGGTCCTGGACGATCGAGGCGAGTTCATCGGGCTTGCGGCGTTGCGCCGCGGCTACCGAGGGTGCGGGGTCGAGGAGCGTCACGGTCAGCGCCTGGTCGCCGCGCTGGCCCGCGACGACGCCGAATTCGACGCGCTGGCCAGGCTTGAGTGCGGCTACGCCGTCGGGCAGCACCGACGAGTGCACGAAGACGTCACCGCCGTCATCGCGGGAGAGAAAGCCGAAGCCCTTCTCACTGTTGAACCACTTGACCTTGCCGGTAGGCACGTCTGTCCTCGTCCTCGTACTCGTTGGAAAAAACTTGGGCCGGGTCTCCTGCGGAAACTGCGGGCTGGGGGTCTCCCGCCCGGCGGAGCCGAGAGCGGAAGAGGGGCTGGAGAGCAGTGCAGCGGGCCGCAGGACCCGCCGTCACCAAGGCTAATGGTCCCAAGGCCGGTGACAAGACGCCGCCGGGTGGATCCTCAGTGCTTCTGGCCCGGACTTACCCTGGTCAGGTGTCTGACGAAACTCCCCAGGCCGGGGATCTGCTGGTCCGAATCGGCGCGATCATGTTCCTAGTTGGCGCAGTGGCCACTCTCGCCACGGTGGCGCCGCTGTTCCTCGGGACCGAACCGCTGCCGTCCGTCTTCTACTGGCTGTGCATGCTGATGGGTCTCGGCTTTCTGATCGCCGCGGCCGGAGTGATCCGTTCCGCCACCGCTCGGCGCCGTCAGGTGGCGGCGCCGTCGCCCCCGTCCGCGCCCTCCGCCACATAGCGCGCCAGCCAGGACGGAAACTCCGTCAGGTCCGCGAGTACCACCTCGGCACCGGCGTTGCGCAACTCCGTGGCATCGCACGGGCCGGTGGCGACCGCGACGGACAACGCGCCCGCGGTGTGCGCCCCCACGACGTCGCCGAGATGATCGCCGACGTAGACCTGGGCGTGGTGCTTGCGCAGCGCCTCGGCCTTGCCCTCCGCCCACAGGGAGCCGCAGAGGGCGTCCACGTCGAGGCCGAGGTGTTCCAGGTGCAGCTTGGCGTTGGGCTCGTACTTCGCCGTCACCACGATCACCCGGCCGCCCGCCGCATGCACCGCGGCGAGGGCCTCACGGGCGCCGGGCAGGGCGGGCGACGCCGCGACCGCGTGCTCCGGATACAGCTCGCGGTAGAGGCCGGCGATCTCCGCCACCCGCTCCTCGGGGAACCACTGGCGGATCTCCTGCTCCAGCGGGGGCCCCAGCCGGGTCACCGCGAGGTCGGCGTCGACGAAGGTGCCGGTCCTGGCCGAGAGCTCCTGATACGCGGCCTTGATGCCGGGGCGGGAGTCGATCAGCGTCATGTCGAGGTCGAAGCCGACCGTGAGGGAGTGCGCAGCCATGCCTGCCATTGTGCCTGCGGCGGCATCCCCGGCCGGAAAGGCCCCTGACCCCGCCCCCTCACCGCGGCACCCGCCGCATCCGCCACACCAGGAACAGCGCCGAGGCGACCGCCGCCACCCGCACCACTCCCGGCAACCCGTCGAGCATCTCCTGCCCCAGCCGCCCCTGTGCGATCGGCTCGCCCCAGCGCCCGTCGAACCGGCCCCACAGCCACACCACCAGAGCGCCGACGACGGTCCCCGGCACGCCGAGCGCCGCGAACTTGGCCTCGGCCCGGCTCAGCCGCCGCGATACGTAGGCGAGCCCCCAGCCGCCCGCCAGCGCGAGCCACGACCCCAGCGCCGCACCGGCCACCAGCAGGACCACGGCCAGCGCCAGCACCGGGCTGAGCGGCGCCCGGACCGGCGCCGCCACGACGTCCTCCCCGGCTTCGGCCGCGGGCGCCGCCCCGGCCCCGCGCCGCCGGCCGAGCACCCGCCGGACCAGCCGTCGCAGTGGACGTGCCGTCGGCGCCGCGCCGCCGTCGTCGGCGCCCGGCTCCTCGTCCTCCTCGGCGCCGTCCTTCTTCAACGAGAGGGGGTCGTTCTTCGGCCGGTCCCATATCTCGGGGATCTCGATCCCGCCGACGAACCCTGGCACGGTCTCCCCCGGCCCGAACGGCGCCGGCTCCACCCGCCACCAGTCGGGCGCGTCACCGGCGTCGCCCAGTTCGTCCGAGCCGGCCAGATGCGGCGGCAGACCGACGGACGGCGCGGTGTCCGGCCCCCCGTCGCGCGGGGCGGGCACCGTGCCGTGCGGGGCGTCCTTGCCGTTCGCGGGCGGCTTGCCCGTCAGCCCGCCGCGCCAGGCGAGACCGGTGAGCTTCTCGCGCGCGGCGGTCCACGGGCGTGGCGGCTCAGCGGGCTGCGACGGCTGCGCGGGCGACCGGCCGACCGGCACGGCGGGCCCCGCTTCGGGGGCGCTCCCGGCATCCGGCCCCTGGCGCGTCGCCGGGCCGCCCCAGGAAGCCCCCGGCACCCGGTCGTCCGTGCTCCCCGCGGCCGCGACCACCGCCTCCGGCGTGCCCAGCCGCGCCAGCAGCCGCTTCACACCGGATACCGAATCTGCTTGCTGTCCGTCTATCTCGGCCCGGAGCCCGGTGACCAGCCGCATCCGCGTGGCGGCGGGCAGTCCCCGCTGCTGGGCCAGGTCGCCCACCCGGCTCAGATAGTCATAGACGAGCTGATCGCTCTCGATCCCCACGAAATCCCCTGCGGCGTCCGCTGGTTGCTGCCCCGACGGTACCGCTTCGGCCGGCCGCCGGGCCGGAGGCCGCGGGGGTCGGGGCGGGGTGGCGCAGGCGTGGCGCGGCGGCGCTCCGTGGACGGCATGCCGCCGCTCGGTCCCCCGTCCCGCCCCACCCCGCTAACGTAGGACGAATGACCGGTACACCCCGCACCCTCGCCGAGGAGCTCAGGACCCGCGCCGACAGCGGGCTGATCGGGCTGCTGCGGGCACGGCCCGACCTGCTCAATCCGGTGCCGGGCGATGTCACCCAGCTCGCCACCCGGGCCGGGACGCGGGCGTCGGTCGTCCGCGCGGTGGAGCGGCTCGACCGGTTCGTGCTGCAGGCCGCCGAGGCGCTGGCGGTGGCGCCCGACCCGTGCCCGTACGACACGCTGGGTGCGCTGATGGCCGGGGACGCCGGGGACGCGGCGGTCGCCGCCGAGCTGCCCCGGGCGGTGGCGGAGCTGCGGGCGCAGGCGCTGGTGTGGGGCCCGGACGACCGGCTGCGGCTGGTGCGTACGGCCCGTGAGCTGCTCAGCCCCAGCGCCACGCATCCGTCGCCGACCGGCCTGGGCCCGACCGTCGCCGAGGCCATGTCCGGTATGTCGCCGGGGCGGCTGCAGGACATCCTCGCCGCGGCCGGACTGCCCGCCACCCACGATCCGGTCACCGCGGCCGCCGCGCTCACCGGGCTCTTCTCCGACCGCGCCCGGATGGCGGCGCTGCTCGACACCGCGCCCGCCGAGTCCGTCGCCGTCCTCGACAAGCTGCTGTGGGGCCCGCCGTACGGCGGGGTCACCGAGCGGCCGGCCCCGCACCTGCTGTGGCTGCTGGACCGGGGCCTGCTGATCCCGGCGGGCGCCCGCAATGTCGTACTGCCGCGGGAAGCGGCGCTCCATCTGCGCGCCGGGCGCGCACATCACACCCCCGAGCCGGTCCCGCCCGCGCTCTCCCCCGCCACGGAACGCGATCCACAGCTTGTGGACAACGCCGCCGCAAGCCAGGCGTTCACCGCGCTGGCGACCGTCGAGGAGCTGCTCAAGGAGTGGGACCTGGGCGGTCCTGCCGTCCTGCGCGCCGGCGGTATGAGCGTGCGCGACCTCAAGCGGACCGCCGCCGCCCTGGACACCACCGAGCAGCTCGCCGCCTTCTGGCTCGAACTCGCCTACGGGGCCGGGCTGATCGCCTCCGACGGCGAGGCCGACGAGCGGTTCGCGGCCACACCGGCCGCCGAGGAGTGGCTGCAGCTGCCCGACCACGAGCGCTGGGCCCAGCTGGCGGCCGGCTGGCTCTCCGCGACCCGCACCCCGGGTGTCGTCGGCACCGCCGACGCCAAGGGCCGCGCACTGGCCGCCCTCGGCCCGCACCTCGACCGCTCCCCGGCCCCCGAGGTCCGCCGCCGCGCCCTCGCCCTCCTCGCCACCCTGCCGCCGGGCGCCTCCGTACCGGCGACGGCGGTCCTGTCCCGGCTGCGGTGGGAGCGTCCGCTGCGCAGCGGCGCGGTCGCCGGCCAGGTTCCGGCACCGGCCGCGGGCCGGGCGCCGGCCGCCGTCGACGGCGCAGCACACCTGCCCGGCCCGGCCGGTTCCGCGCCCGGCGACGACCTCCGCTCGCGCCTCGCCCAAGGGACCCTGACCGAAGCCGAGTTGCTGGGCGTGACCGGCCGTGGCGCACTCTCCACCCACGGCCGCGCCCTGATCGACAGCTCCTCGCAGGCCGCCGCGGCCCCCACCCCCGGGGACACCGACGCCGCCGCGACCCGCGCCGCCGCCCTCCTCGCCCCTCTGCTCCCCGCACCCGTCGACCACGTCCTCCTCCAGGCGGACCTGACCGCCGTCGCCCCCGGGCCGCTGCGCCGCCCGCTCGCCGAGGCGCTCGGCGTACTCGCCGACATCGAGTCCAAGGGCGGTGCGACGGTCTACCGCTTCACCCCCTCCTCGGTACGCCGTGCCCTGGACGCCGGACGCTCCGCCGCCGAGCTGCAGGAATTCCTCACCACCCACTCCCGCACCCCGGTCCCCCAGCCACTCGCCTACCTCATCGACGATGTGGCCCGTAAGCACGGCCGGCTGCGGATCGGCGCGGCCACCGCCTACGTCCGCTGTGACGACGACGCGCTGCTCTCCGAGATCCTCGCCGACCGCCGCGCCGCCCCCCTGCGGCTGCGCCGGCTCGCCCCGACCGTGCTCGCCGCCCAGACCTCCCCCGACCAACTCCTCGACGGGCTCCGGGCGATGGGCTACGCCCCGGCCGCCGAGTCCGCCGCCGGTGACGTCCTGATCGCCCGCGCCGACACCCACCGCACCCCGCCGCGCACCGCGCCCGCCCCGGTGCCGGACGGCCCGCCGTCCCCCGACCCGACCCTGCTCGCCGCGGCGGTCCGTGCCATCCGGGCCGGCGACCTCGCCGCCACCGCGGAACGCAAGCCCGTCCACGCTCCCGCTCCGGCCCCCGGCGCCCTCCCCCGCACCACCTCCTCCGAGACCCTCGCCACCATGCAGGCCGCGGTCCTGACCCACTCCGCGCTGTGGATCGGCTACGTCAACGCCGACGGCGCCGCCAGCCAGCGCGTCATCGCGCCCGTACGCGTCGAAGGCGGCTTTGTGACGGCCTACGACCACACCTCCGACGAGGTCCGTACCTACCCGCTGCACCGGATCACGGGTGTGGCGGAGCTGGCGGACGACTCGGTCTGAGAAGCGGGCCGGTGCGGGACGCCGCTGCCGACCCGGCCGCCGTTGACGCCGGCCGGCGCTCCCCCCTTGTCGCACAAGGGCCCGCCGTCCATCGCTGACGGCCGCCGCGGCAATGCGGCACACTGGACGTTTGGCCGTATGTGCGGTCGATGTCTGCGGTCGTGATCAACGGTCGAGGTCTGCGGCCGGTCCCCGGCGGCCGCCGGCCGGGTAGCGAAAGGCGAGGCGCGTGAACGGACCCCTCATCGTCCAGAGCGACAAGACGCTGCTGCTGGAGGTGGACCATGAGCTGGCGGACGCCTGCCGGCGGGCCATCGCGCCCTTTGCCGAGCTGGAGCGGGCGCCGGAGCACATCCATACCTACCGGGTGACGCCGCTCGGACTGTGGAACGCGCGGGCGGCCGGGCACGACGCCGAGCAGGTCGTCGACGCGCTGGTGCAGTTCTCGCGGTATCCGGTGCCGCATGCGCTGCTCGTCGACATCGCCGAGACGATGTCGCGCTACGGACGCCTCACGCTCGCCAAGCACCCCACCCACGGGCTGGTGCTGACCACCACCGACCGCCCCGTGCTGGAGGAGATCCTCCGGTCGAAGAAGGTGCAGCCGCTGGTCGGCGCGCGGCTGGACCCGGATTCCGTCGTGGTGCACCCGTCGGAGCGCGGGCAGATCAAGCAGACGCTGCTCAAGCTGGGCTGGCCGGCCGAGGACCTGGCCGGCTACGTCGACGGGGAGGCGCACCCGATCGCGCTGGACGAGAACGGCTGGGCGCTGCGGCCGTATCAGCAGCAGGCGGTCGAGGGCTTCTGGCACGGCGGCTCGGGTGTGGTCGTGCTGCCGTGCGGCGCGGGAAAGACGCTGGTCGGGGCGGGTGCGATGGCGCAGGCCCAGGCGACCACGCTGATCCTGGTGACGAATACGGTCTCGGCCCGGCAGTGGAAGCACGAGCTGGTGAAGCGGACCTCGCTGACCGAGGACGAGATCGGCGAGTACAGCGGGACGAAGAAGGAGATCCGGCCGGTCACCATCGCCACGTACCAGGTGCTGACGACCAAGCGGAAGGGCGTCTACCCGCACCTGGAGCTGTTCGACTCCCGGGACTGGGGTCTGGTCATCTATGACGAGGTGCATCTGCTGCCCGCACCGGTCTTCAAGTTCACCGCCGATCTGCAGGCGCGGCGGCGGCTGGGGCTCACCGCGACCCTGGTGCGCGAGGACGGCCGGGAGTCGGACGTCTTCTCGCTCATCGGGCCCAAGCGCTTCGACGCGCCCTGGAAGGAGATCGAGGCACAGGGGTACATCGCCCCAGCGGACTGTGTCGAGGTCCGGGTCAATCTGACCGACTCGGAGCGGCTGGCGTATGCGACGGCCGAGACCGACGAGAAGTACCGCTTCTGTGCGACCACCGCCAGCAAGCAGAAGGTGACCGAGGCGCTGGTCCGCCGGCACCAGGGCGAGCAGACGCTGGTCATCGGGCAGTACATCGACCAGCTGGACGAGCTGGGCGAGCATCTGGACGCGCCGGTGATCAAGGGCGAGACCACCAACGCGCAGCGCGAGAAGCTCTTCGGCGCCTTCCGGGAGGGCGAGATCTCGGTGCTCGTCGTCTCCAAGGTCGCGAACTTCTCCATCGACCTTCCGGAGGCCACGGTCGCGATCCAGGTGTCCGGCACCTTCGGCTCGCGCCAGGAGGAGGCCCAGCGGCTGGGCCGGGTGCTGCGTCCCAAGGCGGACGGGCACGAGGCGCGGTTCTACTCCGTCGTCGCGCGCGACACCATCGACCAGGACTTCGCGGCACACCGCCAGCGCTTCCTGGCCGAGCAGGGCTATGCGTACCGCATCGTGGATGCGGATGAGCTGCTGGCGGCGGACGAGGACGTCTGAGCCGGCGCCCTCGGCGGACGCCGCCCGGCGGGTCCCGGCTCAGACCGCCCGGGACCGGCTGGGCAGCTCCTGCTCGGCGCGCGGCGTCGGCACTCGGCCGCCCGGCGCCCCGGCGGGGCCGGGCGCGCCGGCGGGCTGCCGCGTCCACCGGAGCACGGCCGCCAGCAGGGCGAGACCGAGCAGCGGATACGGGGCCGCGAACGGCTGCTGCCACCACGAGAAGTGCAGGTCGAGATCGCCGGAGTGCGGGACGATCCACATCGTGCGGGCGGTGAAGGCGAGGGTGACGGCGGCCAGCAGCGCCCTGCGCCACGGGCTGCGCCGGGTGTGGGCGGCGAGCGCGACCAGCAGCGGCACACACCAGACCCAGTGGTGGGACCAGCTGATCGGCGAGACCAGCAGCGCCGTGACGGCCGTACACAGCACACCCCAGCCGTCCAGGCCGCGCCGCACATACACCCGGCGGGCGGCGTAGAGCCCGGCCGCGGCGGTCAGCAGCGCGGGCACCGCCCAGAGGAGGCCGGGCTCGGGGTTGTGCAGCACGCGGGCGATCAGGCCCTGGAGGGACTGGTTGTCGATGATCCATACCTTGCCGACCCGGCCGGTCTCGAACATCCGCCGTGTCCAGAATTCGATGCTCGCGGTGGGCAGAACCAGCCAGCCCAGCAGTACCGAGGCCAGAAACCCGCCGAGGACCGTGAAGGCGGCCTTCACCCGGCCGGTGACGAGGAGATAGACGCCGAAGATCGCGGGCGTGAGCTTGATGCCCGCCGCGATGCCGGTGGCGAACCCCTTGAAGCGGGCCCCGTCCGGACGGGAGAGGTCCCACAGGACCAGGCAGGTCAGGACGAGGTTGACCTGCCCGAAGACAAAGGTCTGGAAGACCGGCTCCAGCCAGAGGCCGAGCGCGGTGGCGGCGAGGATGACGGGCGCGGCGCAGGCGGCCTTGCGCAGACCGGCGGCCTTGCAGGAGAGGTGGATCAGCAGCGCGAGGAGGGCCGCGTTGACGAGCACACCGACGACTTCGAGGGTGCCGAGCGAGAGCCAGGTGGTCGGTATGAAGAGCACGGCCGCGAAGGGCGGATAGGTGGCCGGAAGTGCCCACTTGGTGACCGTGAAACCGTAGAGATCGCCGCCGCCCGAGGCCGCCTGGCCCTCGGCGCGGTAGACCGCCAGATCGGACATCGGCAGCGGCTGGACCTCGTACAGCAACCACAGTCCGGCAAGTGACGCCATGAGCAGCGCCGCTGCGAGCACCGAGCGGCGGGGGCGGGCGATGCCCTGCCCCCAGGTCCGTCTCCACGTCCGCGTCCCGTCGGCAGACACCCGTTGTCCCCTCCCCGTCGCCCTGAGTGCGCTCTCCGCGGCGACGCTAGTGGATCGGGGCCGACGGGCCGTAACGGTTTCCGGTCATCCGGATGGCGAGGCGGGGACCGCGGAACCGGGCGTCGTGGCAGGCGCGGGTGGGGTGGGGCATGCGTGAACTCGGGCTCCCGTGGAGTCGGGCGTCCGTGGGATCAGTCGTCCGCGTACTCGCCCATGACGACGACGCTGAAGGCGGCCGTGGCGAAGACCTTGATCGCGTGGAGTGCGTTGCCCACGAAATAGCGGTGCTCGTGGCCGGCCGCCGCACCGCGCCCTGGGTCCTCGCGGAGGGCCGTGGCGCCCTCGACCGGGTGGAGGGAGATGGGGTGGACGGAACCTGGGGGAATCGCTGCGCTGCTCATGTCTCCATGATGAAATTCACGCGATTGCAGCACATCGGTCCATAGGTCCATCCCTGAGGTGCCGGACGTCCGTCTCCAGACCCATCCCGCCCCTACGGGAGGTCTACGGCGCTCTCAGGGTCCGTCGGGCCCGGAACGACCGCCGCAGGCCGCCGGAAATCCGTTGGCGCCCTCCTGAGCTGCTGACTACAATCGCGCGTCTGCCTGCCTCCCGTTGAGGAGTGCCGCCGACCGGTCGGAAACCGGACGGTCCTTCGCTTCACGCCGCTGACCCGCGCCTCGCACGACCTGCGCCACGCACCGACACCGGCCCGCCGCGCCCGCTCGTCCTGGCACGCCCGCCGAAGTACCCGCCACCGGAGGCAACGCCGTGCCCTCGCACGCCCACCCGTCACCCGACCCCCACCCCTCATCGACAGCACCATCGGACCCCCTCCAGCGCGAGAAGTCGCACCTGGCCGCCTCCCGGGCCGCCCTGCGTGCCATGCGCGAGGACGCCGAGGCGCTGAATATCGCCGATGTCACCGCGAACTGGGTCAACGCCGAGGTCCTCCAGGGCGAGATCGACGCCCGGATCAAGGCGCTCGCCGACCTCTCCCACACCCCGCTCTTCTTCGGCCGCCTCGACTATCTCCACGCCCCCGGCCTCGACCTCGCCGAAGGCGCATCACGACGGGCGGCGCAAAACGCCTCCGGCGAGGGGGATGGTGCACGCCGCGAGGGCGAGAACTTCTATATCGGCCGGCGGCATGTCCACGACGCCGACGGCGACCCCATGGTCATCGACTGGCGCGCGCCCGTGTCCCAGCCGTTCTACCGGGCCTCCAAGAAGGACCCGATGGACCTCAGGCTGCGCCGCCGTTTCGGTTACACGGCCGGTGAGTTGACCGCTTACGAGGACGAGCACCTCACCGACCCCGCGGAGGCGGAACGGACCAGCCGGCTCCTCCAGTCCGAGATCGAGCGCCCGCGCGTCGGCCCCATGCGGGACATCGTCGCCACGATCCAGCCGGAGCAGGACGAGATCGTGCGCGCCGGCATCGGCGGCTCGGTCTGCGTGCAGGGTGCGCCGGGCACCGGTAAGACGGCGGTCGGGCTGCACCGGGTCGCGTATCTGCTGTACGCGCACCGCGAGCGGCTGGCCCGCTCCGGCACCCTCGTCATCGGCCCGAACCGCTCGTTCCTGCACTACATCGAGCAGGTGCTGCCGGCCCTCGGCGAGCTGGAGGTCAAGCAGGCCACGGTCGACGACCTGGTCGGCCATGTGGACGTACGCGGCACGGACGAGACGGCCGCCGCGACGGTCAAGGGCGACGCCCGTATGGCAACGGTGCTGCGGCGGGCGGTGCGCTCGCACATCACCATGCCGCAGGAGCCCTGCATGGTCGTCCGCGGCTCCCGCCGCTGGCGCGTACCGGCGTACGAAATCGAAGAGCTGGTACGGGAGTTGATGGACCGGGACATCCGCTACGGAGCCGCCCGCGAGGCGTTGCCGCAGCGGATCGCGCACGCCGTGCTGGTCCGGATGGAGCAGGCGGGCGAGGCCCCGGACGACCGGGTACAGGACGCGGTGGCCCGAAATCCCGCAGTGAAGGCCGCGGTCAAGGCGGTCTGGCCGCCGGTCGACCCGGCAAAGCTGGTGCTGCGGCTGCTGGGCGACGCGGAGTTCCTGGCCGAGCAGTCCGAGGGGATCCTGACGGCCGAGGAGCAGAAGACCATCCTGTGGACCAAACCGGCCCGTAGCGTGAAGAGCGCCAAGTGGTCGTCCGCGGACGCGGTGTTGATCGACGAGACGATGGACCTGGTCGCGCGCACCCACTCTCTCGGCCATGTGGTCCTCGACGAGGCGCAGGACCTCTCCCCCATGCAGTACCGCGCGGTCGGCCGCCGCTGCACGACGGGCTCCGCGACCATCCTCGGTGACATCGCCCAGGGCACCACCCCGTGGGCGACCGACACCTGGGAGGAGGCGCTGACCCACCTGGGCAAGCCCGGCTCCACCGTCGAGGAGCTCACCCAGGGCTTCCGGGTACCGCGCGAGGTCATCGCCTACGCGTCCCGGCTGCTGCCCGCCATCGCCCCCGACCTGACGGAGGCCACCTCCATCCGCGAGTCGGCGGGCGACTTCGAGATCCGTACGGTCGACCCCGCGGATCTGACCACCGCCACCCTCGCGGCCTGCGACGATGCGCTGACGAAGGAGGGCTCGGTCGGCCTGATCGCCGCGGAGGCCCGTATTCCGACGCTGCGCACGGCTCTGGAGGCGGCCGGCGTGACCTGCCTCGCTCCCGGCGAGGAGACCTCGGCCGAGGCCCGGCTGACGCTGGTGCCCGCCACGCTCGCCAAGGGACTGGAGTACGACTACGTCGTCCTGGACGAGCCGGCCGCGATCGT
Organism: Streptomyces sp. NPDC054786; assembly: GCF_053611685.1. Classification (NCBI taxonomy): domain Bacteria; kingdom Bacillati; phylum Actinomycetota; class Actinomycetes; order Kitasatosporales; family Streptomycetaceae; genus Streptomyces; species Streptomyces sp. NPDC054786. The sequence goes on from NZ_JBSHAW010000042.1 coordinate 16,737, forward strand.
GGACGGCGAACCGGACGAACGGACCGGCCTGCGCCGCCTGTACGTCTGCCTGACCCGGGCGGTGTCCGGCCTGACGGTGGTCCATGCGGCGGCGCTGCCGGAACAGCTGGCCGGCCGCTGAGGGCCGGCCACCGGGGGCGTCAGGCGACCTTGGCGCAGATCATGGTCCGGCCGTCGTAGACGTTCCATGAGTAGCGGTAGCGGCCCGGCTCGCCCGGGCAGGCATTCGTGCCCGCCGACGACGGCAGGAGGGCCGTGACCTGCATGATGTAGCTGAACTCCGGTGGGACCTGGCCGGCGCTGCAGTTCCAGGCGGTGAGGAGGTTCGCCGGGCCGGGCCGGCCGCCCGCCGACTTGGCCAGGAAGCACTGGCCCTTCCGGAACTGCCGCTCCACACACAGGTTGGTGAACGCGTAGTCCACCCCCGTGTGCCACCAGCTGCCGCGTCCGCCGCCGGACGCGCAGCCGCCCCCGCTCCGGGTCACCTGCCGCACCCGCAGATAGGCGTTGGCCGCACCACAGCCGACCTGCTGCGGTGCCGGACGGCTCCAGCTGCCGTAGCCGTTCTGGTAGGCGTCGAGGCAGTCGCCGGTCCGTACGGAAGCAAAGGCCTGGTCGGCCGCGCTGGGGGTGCGGGATGCGGCGGTCGTGGGCGCCGAAGCCGTCCCGCCGCTCGTATACGTGCCGCTCGTGGGCGCGGAACCGGTCCCCCCGCTGGTGTACGTACCGCTCGTGGGCGCGGAACCGGTCCCGCCGCTCGTGTACGTACCGCTCGATGTGCCGCTGCTCGATGTCCCGCTGCTGGTCGAGCCGGCGCTGTCGCTGCCGTCCCAGGGCTTCCAGATGAAGACCACGAACGCGATGACCGCGATCACCGCCCAGAAGCAGCCGGATGAGGAACCGGATGAGGAACCGGCGCTCTGCGAAGCGGACGAGGACGGGGACGGAGACGAGGGCGGGGACGGAGTGGTCGCACCGGTCTTCGGGCCGGCCGGCGGCCGGGGCGAAGAGGCCGTGCCCGCCTGCCCCGAGGCCCGTGCCCGCTGCTCGTGCCCCTCCCGCCGCGCCTGTTCGGCGCGCTGTTGCCGCTCCCGCTCCTTGCGTTCGCGGCGCTGCTTCTTCTCGTTCTCCGCGGTCGCCCGCGCCCTGGCCGCCGCCCGGCTGCGGTTCTCCGCCTCCTTGCGCTCCCGGGCCTCGCGCGCCGTGCGCTCCCGCTCGGCGCGGTCCCGCTCGTCCTGCTCCTTGCGCGCGGCGCGCGCTGCCTCTTCCTGCCGCGCGGCCCGCTCCTGCGTGTAGACCCGGGTGGGCCCCGGCGGCGGCACCTGCCGCGTCCGCGCGTCCGCCGTCGGCCCCGCCGCGCCCTCCCCGCCCCCGTCCTCGCGTAACGCCCGCCCCTGGGCCTCGTACGCCTCGATCAGTGCGGTCCACCGCGGCGGCAGCCAGCGCTCGCCGCGCTGCGACGTAGGTGCCCGGTCGAGTTCCTCCAGGAACTGCCGCAGGACGTCGGCGGGTTGGGGCCGGTCGTCCGGGTCGGCGGCCAGACAGGGGCGGATCAGCGGGGCGAGTTCCTTGGGCAGCCCCGTCAGGTCGAGGGCGCCGCGCTGTACGAGGGTCAGCAGCCGGATCGTGTCCACGGTGTCGGGGTAGGGCGGGCGGCCGACGGCGAGGTGGAAGAGCGTGGCGCCCAGCGAGTACACATCGGACGCCGTGGTGGACGGCTCTGCGCGCGCCTGCTCCGGCGAGGTGAAGGCGATGGTGCCCAGCGTCAGCGACGTGCGGGTGATGTCGTTGGCGTGCGAGATGCCGAAGTCGATCAGGCGGGGCCCGGCCAGGGGCAGCAGGATGTTCTGGGGTTTGACGTCCCGGTGGACGATGCCCGCGTCGTGCAGGATCACCAGGGCCTGCGCGGTGCCCGCCGCGATCCAGCGCACCGCCGAGCCCGGCAGCCGCCCCTCGCTGCGGACGAGCTCGGACAGCGCGGGTGCCGGTATGTACTCGATGGCCATCCAGGGCTGCTCGGCGTCCGGGTCGGCACCGCGTACCCGGGCCGTGAACGCGCTGTCGATCCGCCGGGCCAGCGTCACCTCGCGAGCGAACCGCCGCCGGTCGGTATCGCTGACGAGGCCCTCGGCCAGCAGCGTTTTGACCGCCACGAGCGAGCCGTCCGCCGTGGACCGCGCCAGATAGATCCGCCCCATACCGCCCGAGCCGAGTCGCCCCAGTAGCCGGTAGCCCCCGAGCCGCTGCGGATCATCGCCACCGAGCGGCTTCATTCCGATGCCGGTCATGCCGTGTCACCCTCCCCCTGGTCCCACCGCCGTGACACCTGTCAAACAGTGGCACGGCGGCGGGAGTTGAGGAAGCGGGCGAGCGGGGAGCCCGAGGGCGCGAGTGCGCCCGTCCGGCGCACCGGCAGCCCGGGCCCGCCGGGCGACGGCTCAGGCCCGCTGCGCGACGGGCTGGTCCAACGCCTCCCGCCACGCCCGCACCGCCGCCGCATCCACTGGTGCCGACCAGCCGGCGGGCCGGGCGGCGCCCCCGATGTGGAACGCGTCGAGGCCGGCCGCGCGCAGCGCCGGCAGCTGACCGAGCCCGAGCCCGCCGCCGACCAGGATCCGCGGCTCATAGCCGGGTTCGCCCGCTGCCGCACGGGCCCGCTCGGCCAGCAGCGTCGGCATCCCGGCGTCGACGCCCTGCGCGGCACCGGCCGTCAGATAGGTGTCGAGCCCCGCGGTGCCGGGCGCCCCCGACAGCTCCTTGCGCAGCGCGTCCCGGTCGGCGGCCCGGTCGATGGCCCGGTGAAAGGTCCACCGGCAGCCGTCGATCACCTCGGCCAGCGCCGCCACCACATCGAGATCCGGCCGCCCGTCCGGCGTCAGAAATCCGAGGACGAACTCCTCGGCACCCTCCGCCCGCAGCGCCGCGGCCTCCTCGCACAGCGCCGCCACGTCACCGGCCGCGAAGCCGTCGGCGGCCCGCAGCATCACCCGCAGCGGAAGGCCGACGGCCGCCCGGATCGCCGCGAACGTGGCCCGGGGCGGGGTGAGCCCGTCGGCCGCCATGTCCGTGACCAGCTCCAGGCGGTCGGCCCCGCCGGCCTGGGCGGCGACCGCGTCCTGCGGGCCGAGCGCGATCACCTCCAGCAGCGCGCGCTTGCTCATATGACCCAATCCTTCGATGACGACGTGACGAGACGGACGGACCGCCACAGACAACAGGTCTAGTCCAATATCCCAGACTACGGGCCACCCGGCGCCCCGGAGGCCACCGCACCACCGGCACGACCGGAATCCGCCCATACGCCTTACCCGTACACCTACCCGGATCACCGACCGCCGACCGAGGACGGGGGCTCGCCCCGGGGGCCCACGCGCACACCCGCCGCCCCTCGGCAGGGGCTCGACCGGCGGGCACGCACGCCCGCCGCCCCCTCCTGCCGCGACCGCCCCGGGCCGGACCTCGCCCTCCGCCCCGGTTTCCCCGGTGCCCGAGGCACAATGGCGGGATGACCCCCGTGTCCCGTACGGCAGACACCACCGACCCGGCGCCGGAGCTGCGGCAGCGCTGGGCCGTCACCGTCGCCAAGGCCCGCGGCACCAAGAACCCCACGGCACCCGACCCCGCCCCGTACGCGGACAACCTGCTGTCCCGTTGGCGCGAACCGCAACGCCGCTATCACACCGTCGACCATCTGACCGCGGTCCTCTACCGCATCGACGAACTGGCCGGGTACGCCGACGACTTGCCCACCGTCCAGTTGGCAGCCTGGTTCCACGACGCCGTCTACCGCCCGGACCGCTCCGAGAACGAGGAGCGCAGCGCGGCCCTCGCCGAACGCGCGCTGCCCGAGCTCGGCATCGGCCCGGCCCGCACGGCCGAGGTCGCCCGCCTGGTGCGGCTCACCGTCACCCACGACCCGGCGCCCGACGACCCCGACGGCGAAGTCCTGTGCGACGCCGACCTCGCCGTGCTCGCCGGTTCCCCCGACGAGTACGCGGCCTATGCCGCCGCGGTCCGCGCCGAGTACGGCTTCGTCCCCGACCCCGACTTCCTCGCCGGCCGCTCCGCCGTGCTGTCCCAACTCCTCTCCCTCCCCCGCCTGTTCCGCACCCCCCGCGGCTACGACCGCTGGGAACACCTCGCCCGCCGCAACCTCGCCACGGAGTTGGATCTGCTGCGGGGGGCGTAGGGCTTGTGGGTTGGCTTCGGGGCCGGTGAGACCGGGCGGGGCGGGGTCTCGTGTGTGCCGCGCGGCCGGGCCGGGCCGGCGCCTGGCCGTGGCTCTCGTCTGTGCCCGTCCGGCGCTGCGGGGCCGGGCCTGGCCGCTGTGGGTCTCGTCTCTGCCGACCGACCGACTCGGCGGGGCCGGGGGCCGGGCCGTGGGCCTCGTCTGTGCCCGTCCGGCGCTGCGGGGCCGGCGCCGGGCGGGCCCGTGGTTGCCGCGGGGGTTCCCGTCCGCGGCCCGGCGGCACCGTCCGTACCGGGAATGTAAGCCGTCCTACCACTGTTAGTAGCTGACATGCCAGCACCGTCCGACCGCGCCCGCCTGCCCATAGCCGTGTACGTCCTCGGCCTGTCCGTCTTCGCTCTCGGCACGTCCGAGTTCATGCTCTCCGGCATCCTCCAGCCGCTCGCCCGCGACCTGCGGGTCTCGATTCCGCAGGCCGGGCTCCTGGTCTCCGCCTTCGCGATCGGCATGGTGGTCGGCGCACCGGTGCTCGCCGCCGCGACGCTCCGGCTCCCGCGCCGGACGACCCTGATCGCACTGCTCGCCGCCTTCGGACTGGGCCAGGTGGCAGGCGCCCTGGCCCCCTCGTACGGCGTGCTGTTCGTCTCACGCGTCGTGAGCGCGCTGGCCTGCGCCGGCTTCTGGGCGGTCGGCGCGGCCGTCGCCGTCTCTCTCGTACCGGTGACCGCACGGGCCCGCGCGATGGCAGTGATGGTCGGCGGCCTGAGCATCGCCAACATCGCGGGCGTCCCGGCCGGCGCACTGCTCGGGCAGCACGCCGGCTGGCGCGCCGCGTTCTGGGCCGTCGCCGGTCTGTCCGCGATCGGCCTGCTCGGCGTGATCGCGCTGGTGCCGCGTACGGCCGTGCCCACCGGCGACGACCGCCCGCAGCTGCGCCGCGAGCTGACCATCTACAAGGACAAGCAGGTCTGGCTGGCGCTGACCGCCACCGCCCTGAACGGCGCCGCGGTCTTCGCGCTCTTCTCGTACCTCTCGCCGCTGCTGACCGACACCGCCGGCCTGGCCGAGAGCTGGGTGCCGACGGTGCTCGCACTGTTCGGCGTCGGCGCACTGATCGGTACGTTCATCGGCGGCCGGATCGCCGACGCGCACCTCTTCGGGACGCTCTTCGGCGGCATCGCCGCTTCCACGATCGTGCTGGCGGTCCTGGCACTGACCGCGCACAGCGCGGCCGCCGCCGTCGCGCTCTCGCTGATGCTCGGGGTGACCGCGTTCACCACCGCCCCGGCGCTCAACGCCCGGATGTTCAACGTGGCGAACGCCGCGCCGACGCTGGCCGGCGCCACCACCACCGCCGCCTTCAACATCGGCAACACCCTCGGCCCCTGGCTCGGCGGTCTGGCCATCGGCGCAGGCTGGGGCTACCCGTCCGTGGCCTGGACCGGCGCCGCACTGGCCGCGGCCGCCGTCGTCACCACTGCCCTCGCCTTCCGGCTGCACCGCGCAACAAGCCACTCCCGGCTGATCGCCTCCTCGGCGACGGCCAGCGCCGCACCGGCGACACACAAGACAGCGGAGGCGGCGGTGACGGCGGTGGCGGCAGGGACGGCGGCCACCGCAGGGACGGCAGAGGCCGGGGACACAGCGGGGCGGCACTGAGCCGCGTTAGGGCATAGGGGGCGGGCCTCGGGGGAAGCGCGGGGCACCGGCCGGAGGAGCACCGCGGGCCAGCACCCGGGTAAGCCCGGGGCGCCGCCCAGGGGAGCGGAGGGACCACCCGGGTTCCTCGGGGCACCACCCGGGGAAGCACCGCGGGCCGGCACCACGGCAGCCCCATCACCCCCGGCCGTCACACGGGCCTCACACCCCGCCCTCGAACCTCCAGCGCGTCTGGCTGTATGTCTCTCCCCGTCCGAACCCGAAGGCCGTGACCGGCTCGACCCGGAAGACCACGGCCCGGTCGGCCTGCCCGTAGAACGCGCCGTCGCGGACGTCGAAGTGCCAGTCGCTGCCGTACTTCCCGGCGTACAGATCGGCCAGCCGGCGCAGTGTCGGCTCGTCGCTGACCTGCACCGCATCGCCTTCGACGACCACATCGAGCCCCACATGCAGATCGTTGCCACCGGCGGTCGAGGTCGTCAGCACACAGTGCGCGTTGGTTTCGAGGTTCTTGGCCTTGCGTTCGCCGGGGCCGGTGCAGAAGTGGAGGGCGCCGTCCGACCAGACGGCGAGCAGCGGGGTGACATGCGGACGGCCGTCAGGCCGGACGGTGGTGAGCCAGAAGATCTCCGCCTCGGTCATCCCGCCGACGGCCGCGGGCCATCCGGTCGCCGTGGCGCCCTCACTGCTGTAGCCGGGGTCGAGATCGGTGGCCGGTTCCCGGCCCGGTTCGCTGGCTGACATGACTGTCCCCTTCCGATGCGGCGCACGGTCAGGCCCATCGTGCGGGGGCACGCCATCACGCCGCCGCTACGACGCGCCGCAGCGGGCGGTACGGGCTGCGGCAGACCTCGGGGCCGAAGCCGAGGCAACGCGGTGCCGGAGAACCGGGCCCGGAGAACCAGGGTGCCGGGGTGCCGGGGGCGACGACCTCACGGCCGACGGCGACGGCCTCACCTCTGCGGCGCCGGCCGGTTCTTGGGCCGGCGCAGCCCCGCGGCCGTCAGCCGGCGCAGCAGCTCCTTGCTGCCGACCTCCACGGCCCCGGCACGCACCGCGTCGCCGTACCGCTCCGCCGGCAGGTCGTAGTGGTCGCGCTCGAACGCCCGGCGGGGCGCGCCGATCCCCGCGGCGAAGGCGTGCAGTTCGTCGAAGGAGTGGTCGCTGACCAGATGCGACCACATCCGGCCGTGGCCGGGCCAGGTGGGTGGATCGATATAGATCGCCACGTCAGCCCTCCGGCCGGATCACCGCATCAGCCCGCCACACCCTCAACCGCCTCACCCCTCCACGGGGGCACCCAGCCGCCCGACCCGAGCCACCGCTACCGCCGTCTTGGGGCAGACCCAATGCGGGTCGGGCCCCAACTCCGGTTCGACATCGAGCGCATGGGGATCGCCCGACTCCGTGCACACGGGGCACAGCGGCCAGCGGCCGTACCGGTCCAGAAGGGCGTCCTGGACGTCCTGCGCTATCAGTCCCGCGACGAATGCCGCGCCTTCAGGCCATTGCTCCACCCACCACCGGCGGTGGACGACCGCGTCCTCCACGAGCGAGACGATGTCGGCGTCGGCCACCTTGTCCGCCATCAGGTCAGCGAGCACCAGCGCCCGCGCGGCGTGCAATGCCTGTTCCAGCTCCATGCCCCCATTGTCCCCCGACCACCCACCGGCGAACGGCGTTGTCCACAGGCCGAGGCGGATCATGCGCTCTGTCCACAGCACTCACAGAGGGTATTGACGCCGAGCGTCGATGAAATTACTTTTCAAGCGTGAGCAGCAGCGTGAAGGAAACTTTCAAGGACGCGGCCGTCGAGACCCGACCGGCCCCGGCCCCACCCGCCCCCGCCGCACTGGCCGCCAAGGTCCGCACCCTCGCCCCGACGATGACCCGCTCCATGCAGCGGGTCGCCGAGACCGTCGCGAGCGACCCGGCCGGCTGCGCCGCCCTCACCGTCACCGGCCTCGCGGAGCGCACGGGCACCAGCGAAGCCACCGTCGTGCGGACGTCCCGGCTGCTCGGCTACCCGGGCTACCGCGATCTGCGGCTCGCACTCGCCGCGGTCGCCGCGCAGCAGGCGGCCGGCGGCGCGCCCGCGGTGACCGCCGACATAGCGGTCGACGACTCCCTCGTCGATGTCGTCGCGAAGCTGGCGCAGGAGGAGCAGCAGTGCCTGGCCGACACCGCCGCGGCACTGGACGTCACCCAGCTCGAAGCCGCCGTCACCGCGCTCTCCGGGGCCCGCCGCATCGATGTGTACGGCATCGGGGCCTCCAATCTCGTCGGCCAGGACCTCGCCCAGAAGCTGCTGCGCATCGGCCTGATCGCGCATGCGCACGCGGACCCGCATCTGGCCGTGACGAACGCGGTGCAGATGCGGACCGGTGACGCCGCCATCGCGATCACGCACTCCGGGCGGACCACCGATGTCATAGAGCCACTGCGGGTGGCCTTCGACCACGGCGCGACGACCATCGCCATCACCGGCCGCCCGGACGGCGAGATCGCCTCGTACGCCGACTACATCCTGACCACGTCCACGGCCCGCGAGAGCGAGCTGCGGCCGGCCGCGATGTCGTCCAGGACGAGCCAGCTGCTGGTCGTGGACTGCCTGTTCATAGGCGTCGCGCAGCGTACGTACGAGACCGCCGCCCCCGCGCTCTCCGCCTCCTACGAGGCCCTCGCCCACCGCCACTCACCACGCAACAACCAGCGCTGACCTCACGCCGCCCCGCCGTTGGGGCCCGTGCCGCGACGGCGGCAGGGGCGGCACAGCGGCACCCCCGCGACGAGGCAGCCGAAAAGCACCGGCCCCCCGACGAGCCCGACTCGAAAAGAGCCGTCATTGCCATGACCTCCACCGCCGACTACGCCCATCTGCGCGCCCAGTTGGACACCCTCACCACCGAGGCATTCCGGCCCGAGCTCGCGGACATCGACCGCCGCTCCACCCTGGACATCGCCCGCACGATGAACGACGAGGACGCCACCGTCCCCGCCGCCGTCGCCCGGCGGCTCCCCGAGATCGCCGCCGCGATCGACGCCACCGCCGCGCGCATGGCCCGCGGCGGCCGGCTGATCTACGCAGGCGCCGGTACGGCCGGCCGCCTCGGGGTGCTGGATGCCAGCGAATGCCCGCCGACCTTCAACACCGACCCGTCCGAAGTCCTCGGGCTGATCGCGGGGGGTCCGTCCGCCATGGTCACCGCCGTCGAGGGCGCCGAGGACAGCAAGAAGTTCGCCGTCGAGGATCTGACCGGGATCGGCCTGACCGACGTGGACACCGTCGTCGGCATCTCCGCCTCCGGCCGCACGCCGTACGCGATCGGGGCCGTCGAATACGCCCGTGACCTGGGCGCCCTGACCATCGGCCTGTCCTGCAACGCCGATTCGGCGCTGGCCGCGGCCGCCGAGCACGGCATCGAGATCGTGGTCGGCCCCGAGCTGCTGACCGGCTCCACCCGGCTCAAGGCGGGCACCGCCCAAAAGCTGGTGCTCAACATGCTCTCGACCATCACCATGATCCGCCTGGGCAAGACCTACGGGAATCTGATGGTCGACGTCCGCGCCTCCAACGAAAAGCTGCGGGCCCGCTCGCGCCGTATCGTCGCGCTCGCCACCGGCGCCACGGACCTGGAGATCGAGACGGCACTGAGCAGCACGGACGGCGAGGTGAAGAACGCCATCCTCACCCTCCTCGGCGATGTCGACGGCCCCACCGCCGCCCGTCTCCTCGAAGCCGCCAACGGCCATCTGCGCGAAGCCCTCCAGGCCGCCAAGCCCCACTGAGACACCGGGGCCCGCCGGGCCCCACCGCTCACACACCCCCGGGGCCGGACCTCACCCCGGCCCCGGCCCCGCCCCCAACCCCTGCTCCTGTTTTGTCTCCACAGCAAGGCACCGCATATGCCCGAAGACAAGAACCGCGCCACCGCCGCCGCGATCCTCCCCCTCGTCGGCGGCGCCGAGAACCTCACCTCCGTCGCCCACTGCATGACCCGGCTCCGCCTCGGCGTCCAGGACCGCTCCCTGGTCCAGGACGAAGCCCTCAAGGCGCTCCCGGCCGTCATGGGCGTGGTCGAGGACGACACGTACCAGATCGTGCTGGGCCCCGGGACGGTCGCCCGGGTCACCCCCGAGTTCACGCGCCTGGTCGAGCAGTCCCGCACCACGGCACCGGAGGCCACGACCGTCGGCCCCCAGGCCACGACACCCGCATCCGCACCGGAACCCCCACCAGAGGCCGCCGTCCCCACGGCACCCACCGGCACCACAGCCACTCGCGAGCCTGCCCCCGCACCCGCCACCGCCGCGGAGCTGGCCGCTCAAGGCGCCGCCCTCAAGGCGCGGCAGAAGGCCAGGAACTCCACCCCGGTGAAGCTGTTCCTCCGCCGGATCGCCAATATCTTCGTCCCGCTGATCCCGGCCCTGATCGGCTGCGGCATCGTCGCCGGTATCAACGGTCTGCTGGCCAACCTCGGCTGGCTGCCGTCCGTCGTCCCGGCGCTCGCGGCCATCGCCTCCGGCTTCATGTCCCTCATCGCCGTCTTCGTCGGCTACAACACCGCCAAGGAGTTCGGCGGCACACCGATCCTCGGCGGCGCGGTCGCCGCGGTCATCGTGTTCCCGGGCATCGCCCAGATCACCGCCTTCGGCCAGAAGCTCGCACCGGGCCAGGGCGGCGTACTGGGCGCACTGGCCGCGGCACTGCTCGCCGTCCGGGTGGAGAAGTGGTGCCGCAAACTGGTACCCGAGGCGCTGGACGTCCTCCTCACCCCGACCCTGACCGTCCTGGTCACGGGCCTGGTCACGATCTTCGGCCTGATGTTCGTCGCGGGCGAGGTCTCCACCGCCATCGGCACCTTCGCCAACTGGCTGCTGGCCCACGGCGGGGCCTTCGCCGGCTTCATCCTGGGCGGCCTCTTCCTGCCCCTCGTGATGCTCGGCCTCCACCAGGCCCTGATCCCGATCCACACCACCCTCATCGAGCAGCAGGGCTATACGGTCCTGCTCCCGATCCTCGCCATGGCAGGAGCAGGCCAGGTCGGCGCCGCCCTCGCCGTCTACCTCCGGCTCCCCCGCAACCGCTCGATCCGTACGACCATCAAGTCCGCCCTCCCCGCGGGCTTCTTGGGCGTCGGTGAACCGCTGATCTACGGCGTCTCGCTCCCTCTGGGCCGCCCTTTCATCACCGCCTGCATCGGCGGCGCATTCGGCGGCGGCTTCATCGGCCTCTTCAACCAACTCGGCGACGCCGTCGGCTCCACCGCCATCGGCCCCTCCGGCTGGGCCCTGTTCCCCCTGGTCAAGGGCGACCAGAACATCGCCACCACCCTCGTCATCTACGCCCTCGGCCTGGGCGTCGGCTACCTCACCGGCTTCCTCGCCACCTACTTCTTCGGCTTCAGCAAGCAGATGCGGGCAGACCTCAACACGGACCCCGACACCGACACCGCCCCTGGCCCCGCAGCCGCATCCACGGAGACCGACCCCGCAGCCACTGAAGGAGGCCCCACCACACACGGCACCCCGGCCGGCCTGGGGGCACGCTGAGCGGCCCGGCCCGGCCCTACCCGACCCGGCCCGGCCTGGCCTGGCCTGGCCTGGCCTGCGAGGTTCATGAAAGAACGCCCGTTGGCCCTTTCCCTCAGGGCATCCGGCTCTCCCGGTTCAGCTCGCTGACGCGCGCCGCCAGTACGGCGGACGGCGGCGCGGTGTGCAGTAAGTACGGCGGGCAGGTCCACGGTCGGCCGCCACCGGGTGGGCGGAGCTTCAGCAACACCCCCTGGTGGCCCACGACCCGGCCGACACGCCTGTCCCGCCTGTCCCGCCTGTCCCGCCTGTCCACCGCACAGTTGCCGAACGACGGGATCACGGCTGTCCCTCCTCCGGGCCGTGGCCGGGAGCGGCGGTCTTGGCGTAGTCCACCAATACGTCGGCCAGCCGCTGGGCGGTGTCCAGATTGCAGCGCCCCAGCTCGACCAGTGGCGCCATGACGGTGCTCGCGCACGACACCGGGTCGACGCAGAGGGAAGGCAGCGTGACTCCCACTGCCTGGAGTGCGGTGTGCAGTTCCGCCATAACACCCTCGGCCTGCCGTACCCGATCACGCGCCGTCAACATTTCGCCTCATCACCTTCCACGCTGAGTGTTCCCACTGTGCACACAGCGTGGCGGTTGCGGGCCTAGCCTGCAGAGAGAAGCGGATCCAACAACCGATCGTGTGTAACAGGGAGTTGCCGCGATGCCCGGAACCCAGCCCCACGCCCCGTCCTCGTCACCCCGCGCCACGCTCGGGGCCGAGTTACGACGACCAGCGGGAGGGGCCGGGCCTCACCGAGACCGGGACGGCCGCTTCCCCCAGCATCTGTGCGGCAGTTGACCCACAAGAGACCCACGGGGAGGTGGGGAGGCCCGTCGTGGAGCGGCGAACCAGGCACGAAGCCGCGGTACCGGGGCGGGGTGCGGCCGGACCGCCGTCGCCCGCATCGGCACGGCAGTAACGTCGGCGGCAGGCTGATCCGGGTTACGCCGCCCCTGGCGCGCCAGGCCGGCCGGGGCGCCGTGCGTCGCGGGCTGCCTCATCGGCCGTCGGCGGTAGCGCGTCCGACGGGCATCGGACGGCGCCCGTGCACGGCACGCCGGGTGGTGGTGCCCCGGAAACGCCGCCGGGGCGGCACCCCCTGGGAGGAGGGTGCCGCCCCGACGTACGTGTGGACGTGATCCGGGAGGATCAGCTCTGATCCAGTGGATCAGAAGTCCATGTCACCGCCCGGCATGCCGCCCGGAGCGCCGGCCGCGCCGGCCTTCTCCGGCTTGTCGGCAATGACGGCCTCGGTGGTGAGGAAGAGCGCCGCGATGGAGGCGGCGTTCTGCAGCGCGGAGCGGGTGACCTTCGCCGGGTCGATGATGCCCTCGGCGATCATGTCGACGTACTCACCCGTCGCGGCGTTGAGGCCGTGACCGATGGGCAGGTTGCGCACCTTCTCCACGACGACGCCGCCCTCAAGGCCGCCGTTGACGGAGATCTGCTTCAGCGGGGCTTCCAGGGCCAGCTTCACCGCGTTGGCGCCGGTGGCCTCGTCGCCGTCGAGCTCCAGCTTCTCGAAGACCTGGGAGGCCTGGAGCAGGGCCACGCCACCGCCGGCGACGATGCCCTCTTCGACGGCCGCCTTCGCGTTGCGAACGGCGTCCTCGATGCGGTGCTTGCGCTCCTTGAGCTCGACCTCGGTGGCGGCACCGGCCTTGATGACGGCCACGCCGCCGGCCAGCTTCGCCAGACGCTCCTGGAGCTTCTCGCGGTCGTAGTCCGAGTCGCTGTTCTCGATCTCGGCACGGATCTGGTTGACCCGGCCCTGGACCTGCTCGCTGTCGCCGGCACCGTCGACGATGGTGGTCTCGTCCTTGGTGATGACGACCTTGCGGGCGCGGCCGAGCAGTTCGAGACCGGCGTTCTCCAGCTTGAGACCGACCTCCTCGGAGATGACGGTGCCACCGGTGAGGATGGCGATGTCGCCGAGCATGGCCTTACGACGGTCACCGAAGCCCGGGGCCTTGACGGCGACGGACTTGAAGGTGCCACGGATCTTGTTGACGACCAGGGTCGACAGGGCCTCGCCCTCGACGTCCTCGGCGATGATCAGCAGCGGCTTGCCGGACTGCATGACCTTCTCCAGGAGCGGCAGCAGGTCCTTCACGCTGCTGATCTTGGAGTTGACGATGAGGATGTACGGGTCGTCGAGCGACGCCTCCATACGCTCCATGTCGGTGGCGAAGTACGCCGAGATGTAGCCCTTGTCGAAGCGCATACCCTCGGTGAGCTCCAGCTCCAGACCGAAGGTCTGGGACTCCTCGACGGTGATGACGCCTTCCTTGCCGACCTTGTCCATGGCCTCGGCGATCAGCTCGCCGATCTGGGTGTCAGCGGCGGAGATGGAGGCGGTCGAAGCGATCTGCTCCTTGGTCTCCACGTCCTTGGCCTGCTCCAGCAGGGCGGCGGAGACGGCCTCGACGGCACGCTCGATACCGCGCTTGAGGGCCATCGGGTTGGCGCCGGCGGCTACGTTGCGCAGGCCCTCGCGGACCAGAGCCTGGGCCAGGACGGTCGCGGTCGTCGTGCCGTCACCGGCGACGTCGTCCGTCTTCTTCGCGACCTCCTTGACCAGCTCGGCGCCGATCTTCTCGTACGGGTCCTCGAGCTCGATCTCCTTGGCGATGGAAACACCATCGTTGGTGATCGTGGGGGCGCCCCACTTCTTCTCGAGGACGACGTTGCGGCCCTTGGGGCCGAGGGTGACCTTGACGGCGTCGGCGAGCTGGTTCATCCCGCGCTCGAGACCGCGCCGTGCCTCCTCGTCGAACGCGATGATCTTGGCCATGTGAAGTGGTCCTCCCGGACTGGGGTGGATTGCTCCGGACCGCGCTGGCGCCCGCGACGGACGACCTGCAAACCCGTGTGGTTCCTTGCCCCACCCGGCCTGCGGGCCTCACCGACCCGGTCCTTCGTTGTCACTCTCACTGGGAGAGTGCTAACGCAATGATTAGCACTCGCACCCCTTGAGTGCAAGGCGGCTTCGAAGAAGCCTCCCATTGGAGTGGTGACCGAGTGACGGGTGAGCACGGGCGCCCCGGGGGGCCGCCCGACCGTCCGCCGACGACGGACAGCAGAAGGCCCGCACCCCTCAGGGGCACGGGCCTTCACTACGCTGCAGTCGGTCGGCGCCTCAGCCGGCCACCCGGACCATGTCCGCCTGCGGCCCCTTCTGGCCCTGCGAGATCTCGAACTCGACCCGCTGGCCTTCCTCGAGGGTGCGGTAACCGTCCATCTGGATCGCGCTGTAGTGGACGAAAACATCCGCACCACCGTCGACCGCGATGAAGCCGTACCCCTTCTCCGCGTTGAACCACTTGACGGTGCCCTGAGCCATGCCTAACTCCCCTATTACTGGCCCTTGCGCAGGACCGCACTCCGCGGACCCGGGTCAGACCTCACCCCGCGAAAATCCCGTGGGATGTGCGCCGGAACGCGTCGACCGCCGCTGAATGTATCTGCACAGATGCCCAGCGCAACAGGTCAATCGGACGAGAATTCTGGGGCCGGAGAATCGGCAATATGCCGTGAAATCCCGGTTCTCCCGGGCAAGTCGGGCCGGGCATAGCGCACCTAAGCGACAAATGCTGCACACACTTTGGGCACAACTGATCGCGGCCTCATATGCGTTCGGCACACGCACGCGTTATAGCGCAGGGGGATCACCCCAATGGTATCCCCTTTCACAACACGGAATTGCCCCGTCCGCTTTCTGGCGGACGGGGCAATTCCGGTCAAGCAGGGGAAGAGATGGCGCAAATCAGCAGCCGCCGGCCACCGCCGGAATGATCGAGATGCCCGCGCCGTCCGGGGTCGGCGTCTCCAGGCCCTGCTCGAAGCGCACATCGTCGTCGTTGACGTACACGTTCACGAAGCGGCGCAGCTTGCCGGCGTCGTCCAGCACTCGCGCCGCGATGCCCTGGTGGTTCTTCTCCAGGTCGGCGATCACCTCGGAGAGGGTCGCGCCCTCGGCGGGAACCTCGGCCTGGCCATCGGTGTACGTGCGGAGGATGGTGGGGATGCGGACCTTGACGCTCATGGTGGTGCCTTCCAGGAATGACGGAGTACGAGTTCGGGGGCTGTGGCGCGGCCTCGTCCGCGGACCGGCCGACGGCCTCAGCGTGCCAGGCCGGCCGCGCGGAACGCGTCCAGATCGGGACGGATCGTCGCCGTGGGTCCGGAGGTCGGGGCGACCGCGTCCAGTGTCTTGAGGCCGTCACCGGTGTTCAGGACGACGGTGGTCAGGGAGGGGTCGAGCAGACCGGCCTCGACGAGCTTCTTGGTCACGCCGACGGTCACCCCGCCCGCGGTCTCCGCGAAGATGCCTTCCGTCCTGGCCAGCAGCTTGATCGCGTCCACGACCTGCTCGTCGTTGACGTCCTCGACGGCGCCGCCCGTACGGCGGGCGATGTCGAGCACATACGGGCCGTCGGCCGGGTTGCCGATCGCCAGCGACTTGGCGATGGTCTTCGGCTTCTGCGGGCGCACGACGTCGTGCCCGGCCTTGAAGGCCGTGGACACCGGCGAGCAGCCCTCCGCCTGGGCGCCGAAGATCTTGTACGGCTTGTCCTCGACCAGGCCGAGGGCGATCAGCTCCTTGAGCCCCTTGTCGATCTTCGTGAGCTGCGAGCCGGACGCGATCGGGATGACGATCTGGTCCGGGAGCTGCCAGCCCAGCTGCTCGCAGATCTCGTACGCGAGGGTCTTGGAGCCCTCGCCGTAGTACGGGCGCAGATTGACGTTGACGAAGCCCCAGCCCTCGCCCAGGGGATCGCCGATGAGCTCCGAGCAGAAGCGGTTGACGTCGTCGTAGTTGCCCTCGATGCCGACCAGGTCACCGCCGTAGACCGCGGCCATGACGACCTTGCCGGCCTCCAGGTCGTGCGGGATGAACACGCAGGACTCGAAACCGGCGCGGCGGGCCGCGGCGCCGACCGCACCGGCGAGGTTGCCGGTGGAGGAGCAGGAGAGCGTGGTGAAGCCGAACGCGCGGGCGGCCTCGACGGCGATCGCCACGACGCGGTCCTTGAAGGAGTGCGTCGGGTTGCCGGAGTCGTCCTTGACGTACAGACCGCCGGTGACGCCCAGCTCGGCGGCGAGCCGGTCGGCCTTGACGAGCTTGGTGAAGCCGGGGTTCAGGTTGGGCTTGTCGGCCACGTCGGCGGGGACGGGCAGCAGCGGGGCGTAGCGCCAGATGTTGTCCGGACCGGCCTCGATCTGCTTCCGCAGGCCCTCGGGGTCGCCGCTCGGCAGGTCGTACGCGACTTCGAGCGGCCCGAAACATTCCTGGCACGCGAAGATCGGGCCGAGCGGGAAGCGCTGACCGCACTCGCGGCAGGACAGCGCGGCGGCGGGGCCCAGAGCGACGGTGGGGGTGTTTTCGGTGACTTGCACAGCCATGGAGGCGAGGCCCTTTCTCCTCATCTTCCTCGCGACGAATCTCGCCACGAGACGGATTTGGCACCTTCCCAAGCCGGGAGCCTCGCGCACGCGGGACGTCAGCGTCCTGGCGGCAAGACCGGCTGGAGGGTTGCCGGGGCTTCAACGGGCCGTATCCCTCTGCCCCTCTGGATGAGCGGTATGGCGCTGGGCCGAAACCCAGGCGTTTGTGGCGCGGACCCCGACATGCGACGGCCATCCGCGTTGTTCAAGACTGTAACCGAAGGCCGTGACTGTTGAGATAGTCGTCCGAACCGCGAGATGGATCACACAGGCCGCCGATCCGGCGGCGACCGAGGAGTCGTAGACGTGCTGGAAGAGGTGGAGGGCTGGCTGAGCAGCCGCTCCTGGTCCGCCGCGGACCGCCCGCTGGGGCAGCTGCTGGAGGCGAAGCGCCAGACGGGCCGCACGGTCAGTGTGGTGCTGCCCGCGCTCGACGAGGAGACCACCGTCGGGGCGATCGTGTCGGTGATCCGCGCCGAGCTGATGACCGACACGGTCCCGCTCGTCGACGAGCTGGTGGTGCTGGACTCCGGCTCCACCGACCGCACCGCCGAGATCGCGGCGGCGGCCGGCGCCCGGGTCGTCCACCGCGACAGCGTCCTGCCGCGGCTGCCCGCCCTCCCCGGCAAGGGCGAGGTGCTGTGGCGCTCCCTGCTGGTCACCACGGGCGACATCGTCTGCTTCATCGACGCCGACCTGCGCGAATTCTCCGCCGGCTTCGTCTCCGGGATCGTCGGCCCGCTGCTCACGGATCCGGACATCCAGTTCGTGAAGGCGATGTACGACCGTCCCCTGGAGACCGGCGCCGAGGGCGCCGGGGCCGGCCAGGGCGGCCGGGTGACGGAGCTGGTCGCCCGTCCGCTGCTGAATCTGCACTGGCCGCAGCTGGCCGGCTTCGTCCAGCCCCTGGGCGGCGAGTACGCGGCCCGCCGCTCCCTCCTGGAGCGGCTGCCGTTCCCGGTCGGCTACGGCGTCGAGCTCGGCCTGCTCGTCGACGCCCTGCACACCGTCGGCCTCGATGCCCTCGCCCAGGTGGACGTCGGCGTACGCAAACACCGCCACCAGGACGGCCAGGCCCTGGGCCGGATGGCCGCCGCGATCTACCGGACCGCGCAACTGCGCCTGACTCGCGGCCACTTGGTGCGCCCCAGGCTGACCCAGTTCGACCGCGGCGAGCAGGGCTTCGTCCCGCGCACCACGGAGGTCGACACCGAGGAGCGCCCCCCGATGGCCGAAATCCCGGAGTACGCGGAGCGGCGCGCGGCCTGAGGACTCAGGCGTCGAAGTCGTACTCCAGCACGTAGGCGGACGAGTCGAGGATCATCTCGTTGACCTCGACGGTCCGCCCGTCCGCGGTCATGGCCGTGCGGCTGATGAGAATGACAGGCGTGCCCGCCGGAAGGCGCAGCCGAGCGGCCTCCTCCGGCGTCGGCATGCGTGTCCGCACCTCCTCCCTGAAGCGGGCAGGCCCCGCACCCAGCTCGGCAAGCCGGGCGTATGTGCCACCCGCCCCGGTATCCAGCTGCGCGATCGCCGATCCCCCGACAAGAGCAGCAGGGAGGTAGGAGGTGGACAGCAACACCGGCTTACCGTCGAGCACGAACCTGCGACGCCGCACGATCATCGCGTCTCCAGGCGCTATGCCGAGCTGCGCAGCGACGGCTTCAGCCGCCGGTTCCTCGTCCACGGTGACCTCGTCCACCACCAGGTCACGGTCGGGGACATCGGCCGACCAGACCGAACGCCCCTCACCCCATTGCTCCCGAGCCAGACGCGGGACGCCACGGCGCCGGATCGGCTGGAACGCCCGCACGAAGACCCCGGCACCCTTGCGGGCATCGGCAAGACCCTCCGAGGTGAGCACACCGAGCGCCTGTCGCGCCGTCATCCGCGCCACGCCGTGCCGGTCCATCAGCTCGTTCTCCCCGGGCAGCCGGTCACCGGG
Organism: Streptomyces sp. NPDC054786; assembly: GCF_053611685.1. Taxonomy (NCBI): domain Bacteria; kingdom Bacillati; phylum Actinomycetota; class Actinomycetes; order Kitasatosporales; family Streptomycetaceae; genus Streptomyces; species Streptomyces sp. NPDC054786. The sequence continues at coordinate 35,562 of NZ_JBSHAW010000042.1, forward strand.
CCGGAAATCCCCCCTCCGCGATCGCCCGCTTCAGAGCGTCGGCGATCCGGCGGTACTTGGGCGACGAGCTCTCCTGTGCGGCCATGGCGACGCATCCCTCCTGGCGATCTCTAGACATCCTAGAGATCTGTTCGAGTGCCCTGGGGCACCGCTCACCTCAACCCTCAACATCTCTAGAGAACTAGTTGACGCTGTGCACTCGTTTCGATTCAATGTGTAGCGATCCAACTTCTCTAGAGAACTGGAGTCGCCATGAAGCCTCCCGTGCGTCCACGCCTGCTTCCCTGGTCAAGTCCGGAGGGGAAACCGTGCTACCTGCTCTCCGACGGGGAAGGCCCTGTCACCCGGCAAGCGGACGCTGTGGAGTACGCCCAGCTCGCATCCGGTGAGACCCTCCTGGGACACGCCCGTGCCCTCCTCGGCGACAACGGGACCACCACACCCGAACTGCGCTTTCTGGCCTGTTGCTTGACAGGCGCGCTCGGCGACACGCTACGTATCTCCCGCAGCCGGGGCGACCGCCTCGGCTGCGGGCATCCGGAGGGGGAACCGTCGTTGCCCCTCGACGCGTTACGGCCGGGCGACGCCTGAGGAGCCCCCGCCCCCACCCCTTGGCCGCTTCCGTACGTTTGCGCGGATCTGTTGCGGGTTACCTTCGCGACATGGTCTCCGAGCGCAGTGCGGCCCCAGCAGGTGCCGAGGTTCTTGTCGCGTCGAATCGCGGGCCGGTCTCCTACGGTCTGACGGAGGACGGCACGCTCACCGCCAAGCGGGGCGGGGGCGGGCTGGTGTCCGGGCTGTCGGCCATCGGGCCCGGCACGAACGCGGTGTGGGTGTGCGCCGCACTGGGCGACGGGGACCGGGAAGCCGTACGGCGGACGGGTGGTGCGCTGGAGCCGGGGGACACCGGTGGACAGCGCGTCCGGATGCTGGACATCCCGGCCGAGGTGCATGCCGAGGCCTACAACGGCATCGCGAACTCGGTGCTGTGGTTCGTCCACCACATGCTCTACCAGACGCCGCTGGAGCCTGCCTTCGGTGCGGAGTTCCGGGCGCAGTGGGCGTCGTACGAGGCGTACAACCGCACCTTCGCGCAGGCGCTGGCCGACGAGGCCGCCGAGGGTGCGGCGGTGCTGGTGCAGGACTACCACCTGTCCCTGGTCCCGGGGATGCTGCGGGCGCTGCGGCCCGACGTACGGATCGCCCATTTCTCGCACACGCCGTGGGCGCCGCCGGAGTACTTCCGGATGCTGCCGGACGACATCGCCGAGCAGCTGCTGCGGGGAATGCTGGGCGCCGACCGGCTGGGGTTCCTCACGCACCGCTGGGCGGACGCGTTCCGCGCGTGCTGCGCCGAGGTGGTCGACGGCACCGGCGAGACCCGGATCGGTGTGCACGGGCTCGGGGCGGACGCCGGGTTCCTGCGGGAGCGGTCGCAACAGGCGGACGTCAATGAGCGGCTGACCGCCCTGCGTGAGCAGATCGGCGTGGGGCCCGACGGGACGGCGCGCAGGACCGTCGTCCGGGTGGACCGGACCGAGCTGTCGAAGAACATCGTGCGGGGACTGCTCGCCTACCGGGAGTTCCTGGTGGGGCATCCGTCGTGGCACGAGCGCGTCGTACACGTCGCGTTCGCCTATCCGTCGCGCCAGGACCTGGCCGTCTACCGGGAGTACACGGCACAGGTCGGACGGCTCGCCGAGGCGATCAACGCCGAGTACGGCACGGAGAGTTGGCAGCCGGTCGTGCTGCATGTGAAGGATGACTTCGCGCGCTCGCTGGCCGCCTACCGCCTGGCGGACGTGGCGCTGGTCAACCCGATCCGGGACGGGATGAATCTGGTCGCGAAGGAGATCCCGGTGGTCTCCGACCATGGCTGTGTGCTGGTGCTCTCCCGGGAGGCCGGGGCCCACGAGGAGCTGGGCGAGGACGCCCTCACGGTCAACCCGTACGACGTCAGCGGCACCGCGCGGGCGCTGCACGCGGCGCTGTCGATGGCGGCCGGGGAACGCAGCGAGCGTACGGCTCGGCTGGCCGCTGCCGCCACGGCGCTGCCGCCGGCGCAGTGGTTCCTGGAGCAGTTGCGGGCGCTGAAGGAGGACACCCCGAAGCGGGATGCCCCCTGAGCCGTTCTCCGCTACGGCCGTTCCGGCCCGCAGGCCGCGTGGTTACGTTCGCTCGGGGGAGCTGCCGGCCGGGGCGGCATCGAGGAGGCCGCGCAGGGTCTCGCGGTGCAGGTCGGCGATCGGGCCGACCAGGTCAGGGTGGCGCAGCAGCGGCGCCGCACGGTGATCGCGAGGGCTGGGAATCGTCAGCCGGCGGGCGGTGCCCACGTTGTCCGCGCCGTGATGGGTTGCGGCCAGGCAGGCCGCCGCCACCACGGCGAGATCGGCGTCGGCCAGCAGGCAGGCCGCCCAGCTGACGACGGTTTCGTCCACCCAGCTGCGCCAGGCGTCTGCGGCTCCCTCCGGCGGAGGGGCACCGGCGCCGGTGACGGAGTCCAGCCGGGCGGAGCCGCCGGGGCCGAGCAGGATCACCAGTTCGGCGTCCAGCTCGGTGGGGTAGCGCAGGGCGGCGGCGATGGTGACCGCGTGACCTGCCTGGGCCTCGGCCAGGGCATCGTCCAGCGGGCCGGCCACCGACGGGAATGCCGACAGCAGCCAGCGGGTGGAGGCAGCTATGACGGGCGAGAGAGCAGTGTGCATGGAGGAACCGTCCTTCACATGTGCCCGCCGAGGCGCTGTCACCTGTGCGTGATCCGGTCGCGGGCACTCGGCGCGCCCAGGGCGCGCGTGGCAGGTAGGAGCGTAGAGCGGCGGCCCTGAGCGGGGACAGGACCTACATCACAGCCGGGTCCGGTCGGCGCGCACGGCCGCGGCCTGCGGCGGCCGGCTGAGCGGCAACGGGACGCACATCACAGCCCGGGGCCGGTCGCCCACCACGGCCCGCAGCCGTGACCGTACGGCCACGGCGCTTCAGGTCGAGCGTGCTGCGGCGCGCGAGGGCGCCCTCAGGGGCGCGCGCCCTGACCCTCGTCCAGCCGGTCGGCCAGGGCGGCGAGCAGCCCGACGACCCCGGTCGGGCCGTCGACCACCAGATCCGCGCGGTCGGCGAGCTCGGCGACCTCGTTGCTGCCGCTGCACACCAGGACGCCGTTGAGGCCGTCGGAGCGCAGCTTTTCGACGGCAGCGAAGGCCGCCAGGTCCCCCAGGTCGTCACCGGCGTAGAGGACGGTGGCGGCACCGGTCTCGCGGACCCAGTCGGCCAGGGCGACGCCCTTGTCCATGCCCGGCGGGCGGAGCTCCAGGACGAGACGGCCCGGCTCGACGATCAGGCCGTGGCGTTCGGCGAGCGCGGTGAGCGGGCCGCGCAGCCGGTCGAAGGCGCCCTGGGGGTCGGTGGCGCGGCGGGTGTGTACGGCGATGGCGCGGCCGCCCTTGCGCTCGATGGCGGTCTCGACCCAGGTGCCGTGCCAGACGCCGGAGGCATCCAGGACGCCGGGGAGCTCGCCCTGTATGGCGGCGACGCCGGGGTGCGGCGCAGGCGCGTGGACGGTGCCGGTGGCCGCCTCCCAGCGCTCGGCGCCGTAGTGGCCGAGGACGGTGAGATGGTCCAGGCCCGGTACGTCGGCGAAGCCGCCGAGGCGGACCGCGACGGTGGCCGGGCGGCCGGTGATCACCGCGGCGGCGCGCAGCCGGGGCACCAGACGGCCGAGGGCGGCGACGGCGCCGCCATGGGCGCGGGCCTTCTCCGGGTCGGGGACGATATCGGCGAGGGTGCCGTCGAAGTCGAGGGCGATGACGGCGCGTTCCGGGTGGGCCAGCAGCGCGGCGAGGCCGTCGCGGCCGGCCGGGGTGCGCGGGGCCGGCACGGATCCGGGTGTCGGCTGGGAGTGCGGCGCGGCGTTCGGGGGGCTGCCCATGGCGCCGACCCTACCGGGGTGGAACGGGCGCCGGGGGGAGCTTCCGGCGGCAGGGGGAGGGTGCACGGGCGCATCGGGGCGGCGGCCGGGCGCCCGCGTCAGCGGCGGGCGCGGCGGGCGTCCCGGACGCGGCGCAGGCGGTTGACCGTGACGGGGTCGTGGGCGAGCGCCCGGGGGTCGTCCAACAGGGCGTTGAGGAGCTGGTAGTAGCGGGTCGGGGAGAGGCCGAGCCGCTCGCGGATGGCGCGCTCCTTGGGGCCGGGGCCCGGCCAGGAGCGCCGCTCGACGGCGAGCACCGCCTCGTCGCGGGCGGAGAGCCCCGCGGAGCTCTCACCGGCCCCCGTACCGCCGGCCGGGCCGCCCGTGCCTTCCGTACCGCCTGTCATCACGCTTCCACGATAAGCGCACGGTCGGACAACGCCCGGCCCGTCGCCCCGGCCGGCACCGGCCCGGCCGCCCGCCCGCACCCCCGCGTCCCCACCGTCATTCGCCGGTGTTGTCCGCCGCGTCCGCGGTGTTCTGGATGTCGGTGAGCACCCCGGCCGGGTTGCCCCGCGGTCCCACCGCGGCGCCCATCTTCGCCTTGATGGTCTTGGAGATGAGTGGCCACGAGGTCTTGTCGGCCGGGTAGAACTCGGCGTTGGCGAGCTGCTTGAGGAAGCTGTGCAGCTTGGCGTACTTGTCGTCGGCCAGCATCGCCTGCGAGGCGAGGCTGGTGACCGGCAGCAGGCCGTAGTCGCCGGAGAACTTCTCGACGTTCTTGTCGCTGTAGACGAAGTCGAGGAACTTACCGACCTGGGCGCGGTGGCCGCCCTGCTTGAACGCCATCATCCAGTCGGCAACACCCATGGTGGCCTTGGCCTTGCCGTGGGCGCCGGGGAGCTCGATGCTGCCGTAGTCGATGCCCTTGGCCGCGGCCTGCTTCATCAGGGTGGGGTGGCCGTTGAGCATGCCGACCTTGCCGTCGGCGAAGCCCTGGAAGGCGTCCTTGCGGTTGAGCTTGGCCGGGTCGCTGCCGGTCAGGCCCTTGCCGACGAGGTTCTCCTTCAGCCAGTTGAAGGTCTTGACGTTCTCCGGCGAGTCGATCGTGTACTTGCCGATGCTGTCGGTGTAGCCGCCGCCACCGCTGAGCATCCACTGCATCGTCTCGGCCTGGGTCTCCTCCCGTCCGAGCGGCAGCGCGAAGGGCATCTTGACGCCGTGGGCCTTCAGCAGCTGGGCGTCGTGGGCTATGTCGTCCCAGTTCTGCGGCGGGGCGGTGATGCCGGCCTGGGCGAACAGCTTCTTGTTGTAGAAGAGCCGGCGGGTGCTGGCCCCGAAGGGCATGCCGTACTGGACCCGTTCGTACTCGCCGGCCTCCGCGAGAGAGGGGATGAAGTTGCTCTCGGTGGTGACGTTGAGCAGCTTGTCGACGCTGTAGAGCTTGCCCTTGGCGGCGTAGTCCGCGTACGCGCCGGTCTGTGCGAGGTCCGGGGCGTGCCCGTCCTTGACCAGCTGCTCGACCTTCTTGTCGACGTCCGTCCAGCTGTAGACCTGGACATCGACCTTGATGCCGGGGTTCTTCTTCTCGAAGGCGCGGACGAGTCCGTCCCAGTACTGCTGGGAGCCGTTGGACTTGCTGTCGCCGTAGTCCGCCGCGATCAGCTTGAGGGTGACATCGCCGTCGCCCGAGCCGAGGCCACAACCGGTAAGAGTCAGTGTCATGGAAGTGGCGATCGTCGCCGCCGCCAGGCTCAAGTACCGCCGCTGCACCGCTGTTACCGCCCTTTGTCCTGAAATTCCGTGCTTGCCGGGTATTAACCCCGCCGTCTCAGGGGTCCCCCTCCAACGGCATGAACAGCGAGTCTCCCCCGCGCTCTTTACAAGGTCTACACCACCCCCCGTTTACCGGAGGTACCCCCTTCGCGCCGTTCACTCCGTGCGATCCACCCGGTGAGTGGACTAGACCTTTCAGGCCGGATCGCGCAAAACTGTTCCCGTGAGACACGTCATCGCCCTCGATGTGGGCGGCACCGGCATGAAGGCCGCCCTCGTAGGGGTGGACGCGGCGCCATCCGGGGGGACATCGGCCGGCCCCCCCGTTCTGCTGTACGAGGCACGGCGCCCCACCGGCCGCGAGCGGGGCCCGGACGCGGTGGTCGAGGCGATCCTCGGCTTCGCCGCCGAGCTGCGCGACCTCGGCGCGGCCCGCTTCGGCGTCCCCGCCGAAGCGGCCGGCGTCGCCGTCCCCGGCATCGTCGACGAGCGCTCCGGCACCGCCGTCTACGCCGCGAACCTCGGCTGGCAGGACGTACCGATGCGGGCGCTGCTGTCCGAGCGGCTCGGCGGGGTGCCGGTCGCCCTCGGCCACGACGTCCGCACCGGCGGCCTGGCCGAGGGCCGGATCGGCGCCGGCCGGGACGCCGACCGGTTCCTGTTCGTACCGCTGGGCACGGGGATCGCGGGAGCCATCGGCATCGGCGGCCGGATCGAGGCCGGGGCGCACGGCAGCGCGGGCGAGATCGGCCACATCGTCGTGCGGCCCGGCGGACGCGTCTGCGGCTGCGGTCAGCGCGGCTGTCTGGAGACGCTGGCCTCGGCCGCCGCGGTCGGCCGTGACTGGGCGGCGGTCTGCCAGGACCCGCAGGCCAGCGCGGCGGACGCGGCCAAGGCCGTGGAGTCCGGCGACGAGCGGGCCCGCGCCGTCTGGCAGAACGCCGTGGACGCCCTCGCCGACGGTCTGGTCACCGGCCTCACCCTGCTCGACCCGCGGACACTGATCATCGGCGGCGGGCTCGCCGAGGCGGGCGACACGCTGTTCACACCTCTGCGGGAAGCGGTCCGCCGCCGCGTTACCTTCCAGCGGCTCCCCTCGATCGTTCCGGCGGCCCTGGGGGACGCCGCCGGGTGCCTGGGCGCAGGACTGCTCGCCTGGGATCTTCTCTCCACGGAGGTAACCGCCTGATGGCACAGCAACAGTCCGCGCAGCGGCCCTCGGACCCCGGGCGCACCGTTCTGGCCGGCGCCCGGGTCGCCCGGCCGTCCGGCGTCGTCGAGCGCGGCCGGATCACCATCGAGGGCGGCCGGATCGGCGATGTCCACAGCCGTGACCCCGAACTGGACGAGGCGGCGTCCGGACGCGTCGTGGACCTCTCGGGCCACCTCATCGTCCCCGGCTTCGTCGATATGCATGTGCACGGCGGAGGCGGCGGCTCGTTCTCGTCCGCCGACCCCGAGGAGTGCATGACGGTGGTGGAGACCCACCGCAGGCACGGCACCACCTCGATGGTCGCCTCCACCGTCACCGGCGAACTGGCCGACCTCGCCCGGCAGGCCGCGGTGCTCGCCGAGCTGGTCCAGCAGGGCGAGCTGGCCGGTATCCACTTCGAGGGCCCGTTCATCTCCGCGCAGCGCTGCGGCGCCCACCAGCCGGAGCTGCTGCGCGACCCGGACCCGGCCGACGTCCGCAAGCTCATCGGCGCCGCGCACGGCACCGCGGCGATGATGACCGTCGCGCCCGAACTGCCCGGCGGCCTGGAGTCCGTACGGCTGCTCGCCGACGCCGGGGTGATCGCCGCCGTCGGCCACACCGACTCCACCTACGACGCCACGCGTCAGGCCATCGAGGCCGGCGCCACCGTCGCCACCCACCTCTTCAACGCGATGCCCGCGCTGGGCCACCGCGCGCCCGGCCCGGTCGCCGCGCTCCTGGAGGACGAGCGGATCACCGTCGAGCTCATCAACGACGGCACCCATCTGCACCCCGCCGTCCTGCAGCTCGCGGTCCGCGAGGCCGGCGCCGGTCGGGTCGCGTTCATCACCGACGCCATGGGCGCGGCCGGTATGAACGACGGGATGTATCCGCTCGGCCCGATGCAGGTCGAGGTCAAGGACGGGGTCGCGCGGATCAGCGAGGGCCCCACGGCCGGTTCGATCGCCGGCTCCACCCTCACCCTGGACCGGGCCTTCCGACGCGCCGTCACCCTCGACGGCCTGACCATCGACCAGGCCGTACAGGCACTTTCGGCCACCCCGGCCCGCCTCCTGGGCATCGACGGCCGCACCGGCTCCCTGCAGACCGGCAAGGACGCCGACCTGGTGGTGCTGGACGCCGCGTACGACCTGGTGGGGGTCATGCGCCGGGGCGAGTGGCTGGTGCGTCCGGCGGGCGTCTGACGCACGTACGGCGGCGGGCCGGCCGCACCGCCGGCCGGCCCTCCGGCCGGCCCCGGAGCATCCGGCGGCACTGCCGGGTCTGGGCCAACCACCACCGGCGATGGCATGATCGCTCGCGCACTTGTCCGTATGCCGCCGCCGCGTGCGCGGTTGTCCGACGCCCGGCCGCCCGGCCATGACTGCCCGGAGGGGCGACCATGATCCTTACGGTCACGCTGAACGCCGCCCTGGACATCACCTACCGCGTTCCCCAGCTCCTTCCGCACACCACGAACCGGATCACCGAGGTGTCCGAACGCCCCGGCGGCAAGGGCCTGAACGTCGCCCGGGTCCTGGCCGCGCTCGGCCACCGCGTGGTCGCCACCGGCTTCGCGGGCGGCGGCACCGGCGAGGCGCTGCACGCGCTGCTCGCGGAGACCGAGGTCACCGACGCACTGGTGCCGGTCGGCGGCGCCACCCGCCGCACCGTCGCCGTCGTCGACGCGAGCAGCGGTGACACCACCCAGCTCAACGAGCCGGGCCCGACCGTCTCCCCCGCCGAATGGGACACCTTCCTCGGCACCTACCGCGAACTGCTGGGCGAGGCACGGGCGGTGGCCCTGTGCGGCAGCCTGCCGCCGGGCGTTCCGGTCGATGTCTATGCCCGGCTCACCCGGGCCGCGCGCAGCGCCGGCGTCCCGGTCCTGCTGGACACCAGCGGCGAACCGCTGCGCCGCGGCCTGGCCGCCCGCCCCGACCTCGCCAAGCCCAACGCCGATGAACTCGCCGCCCTCACCGGCAGCACCGAACCGCTGCGCGCCGCCCGCGACGCCCGCCGCCGCGGCGCCCATGCGGTGGCCGCCTCACTCGGCCCGGACGGCATGCTCGCGGTGACCGCCGACGGCACCTGGCAGGCCGTCCCGCCACGGCGGATCGCCGGCAACCCGACCGGCGCCGGCGATTCCGCTGTGGCCGGCCTGCTGTCGGGGCTGGTGGAGGAGCTGCCCTGGCCGGACCGGCTGACCCGCGCGGTGGCGCTGTCCGCGGCGACCGTACGGGCCCCGGCGGCGGGCGAGTTCGACGCGGCTACGTATGAAGAGCTGCTGCGGACGGTGAGGGTGGCAGCGCCTTCGCCGGAGGCACGCGGTACATGAAGTGACTGCCCGTCAATTGCGCTGGCCGGTATGTGCCTTGTTGCGAGCTTCTCGGCCGGTGAGCGTCGCTCTACCTTGATCCTGCTGGCGCGGGGGCCCGTCGGACAACGATTGCCTCAAGGTGGTGTGGGGCAAACAGGTCGGGCTGGGTCGCCGCCGCCTGCGTGGAGGGTGGCCGCGTCCAGCCTGACGGAGCGGACGCCACATCGGACGAGAAGGCGCATCCCGTACGCGTGGGGAGCTCGACCGTCCAAGTGGCCGATGCGCCTCCCCTGTTGAGCGTCACGGGGCCACCTCTCAGCGGCGCCGCCACCGGCCCGTCAGCGCCTGGCCAGCCACACCTTGTCCAGGTTCACATCGCACTGATTCCCACTCTCGCAGGACAGCTTGACGGTGTTGGTGCCCTTGTTTAGCTGCACATACGACCAGGTCCTGGTCCAGCCCTTGTCCCAGGCGCCTTCCGGGGCGTGCGCGAAGTTCTCCATGTTGATCGGCCGGCCGTCCGCAGCGCCGTTCACGTTCAGCGTGAGGTTGGCGTCCTTGCCGGGAACGCCGTAACCGACCCAGAGCTTGTACTTGCCGGGAGCCTTGACATCAACCGTCCACGTGGCCGCCGCGCCGGGGGTGTTCATGCCCGCCACATACGTCCCGCCGGGCGAGCGCGCGCCCGGGATGTCCTTGGCGGTCGTCGCCCCGCCGTCCAGCCGCAGGCTGCCCGCGTTCTCCTTGGGCAGCTTGCCGGGAGCGGGCTTCTTGGGCTTGTCACCAGGGGCCACCGTGTCACCGGCCGTCGGTCCCGGCTTGCCCGCGGTGTCCTTGGCGTCCTTGCCGTTGGTGAGCATCGCCACGCCGATGCCTATGCAGACCACCGCGACCACCGCGACGGCGCCGATCAGCAGGCCGTTGCGGCCGCGGCGCGGCTCCGGGCCGCCGTTGCCGGGGGCCGGGGCGGAACGCGTGCGGTCACCGCCGGGCAGCGTTTCCGGGGCGGCGTAGTGGGCGTTCTGCTGCCCGTACGTCACCTGCTGCGGGGCCTGCTGCCCGTACTGGCGCTGGCCGACCGCCCGCACCTGGTTGTAGGAGGTTCGCGGGACGCCCGGCTGCCGCGCCGCCGCACCGTCGCCCGACGGGCCCGCCGCGCCGCCCTCGCCGCCTTCCGAGCGGTAGAGGTAGCCGAACGGGTCGTCGTTCTCCGGCGTGTCCGCGCCGTTGTTGCCGGCCGTCATTCCGTGTCACTCCCAAGCGATCTGTGCGCGTCTGTACGCGTCTTCCCGCGTGCGCTGTCGTCTTCTGCGCGAACTGTCTTTCGGGCCCCCGTCGGCGCCGCGCCGCATCGGCGCAGCCTACCCCCTCAAGGCCTGCACACACCGAGGCCGGAGGGCCACAAGATCGCTACGGATCGGTGAACTGCTGGTGCGGGGGCCGGAGCGCGCCCGGTGTGAGATACGCGGCACCGGGCCGGGCCGTCGCGGCGGGCCGCCCGCTGCTCAGCCCGCCGCCCGCCGGTTCGCCTTCGAGCGGGAGCGCTTCTCGACGTACATCCGCTGATCGGCCGACTCCAGCACTTCCTCGGCCGACATCCCGCAGCTCGCCCAGCCGATGCCGAAGCTGGCACCCACCCGGACCGCCCGGCCCTCCACCCGGATCGGCGGGATGATCGCGTTGCGCAGCCGGACCGCGAGGTCCTGGGCGTCGGCGGTGCCGAGGCCGTCGGCGAGCACCACGAACTCATCGCCGCCGAGCCGGGCGACCGTATCGCCGTCCCGGACGCCGCTGGTCAGCCTGCGGGCGACCTCGATCAGCACCGCATCGCCGGTGTTGTGCCCGAAGCGGTCGTTGATCGACTTGAAGCCGTCGAGATCGCAGAAGAGGACCGCGAGCCCCTTGGAGCCGTCGTCGGCCGGCCCGTCCGCCGGGGCGGCGAGATGGACGTGGTGGTCGAACGGGGCCGGGGGCCCGCCCTCGAAGCCGTCGAGCCCGTCGAACGGCTCCTTGCCGTCCGGCCGGAAGCCGTGCGGACCGCGGGAGACGGAGCCAAGGCCGCCAGAGGAGGCGTAGGCGTCCGCCATCGAGCCCGGCGCGCGCGAGCACAGCCGGGCGCCGAGCCGGGCCCGCAGCTCGGCGCTGTTGGGCAGCCCGGTCAGCGAATCGTGGCTGGCGCGGTGCGCGAGCTGGAGCTCGTGCCGCTTGCGCTCCTCGATGTCCTCGACGTGGGTGAGCAGGAATCGGGGCCCGTCGGCGGTGTCGGCGACGACGGAGTTGCGCAGCGAGACCCACACGTAGGTGCCGTCCCTGCGGGCCAGCCGCAGCTCGGCGCGGCCGCCCTCGGCGGAGGTGCGCAGCAGCGTGCCGATGTCCTCGGGGTGGACCAGGTCGGAGAAGGAGTAGCGGCGCATCCCGGAGGCCGGGCGGCCCAGCAGCCGGCACAGCGCGTCATTGGTCCGTAGCAGCCGCCCGTGCTCTTCACCGCCCATTTCGGCCACGGCCATCCCGCTCGGGGCGTACTCGAACGCCGCCCGGAAGCTCTCCTCGCTGGCGCGCAGCGCCTGCTGCTCGCGCTCCAGCCGGACCAGGGCGCGCTGCATGTTCGCCCGCAGCCGGGCGTTGCTGATCGCGATGGCGGACTGGAAGGCGTACATCTGCAGGGCTTCCTGGCCCCAGGGGCCGGGCCGCCGGCCGTTGCGCGGCCGGTCGACGGAGATCACTCCGAGCAGCTCGCCGCCGCCGGTCGCCGTGGTGTACATGGGCGCGAAGAGGCGGTCCATGGGGTGCCACTCGTCGGGGAACCGGGGCGCGGGTCCGGCCGTGTGCCACTGCGGTACGTCGTCGTCATCGAGCACCCAGCCCTCGGTGTGCGGGATGAAGCAGAGGTCGCCCCAGCGCTCGCCCATGGACAGCCGGCGGTCCCAGGAGGTGCGGGAGCCGACCCGTCCGGCCATCAGCGCCTCGGCGCCCGCGCTGCCGGCGACGGCGGCGACCACGAGATCGCCGTCGGGGCGGACGAGATTGACCGCGGCCAGCTCATAGCCGAGCCCGGTGATCGCGCCGTCGGCGACCGTCTGCAAGGTGTCCGCGAGGCTGCGTGCGGTATTCAGCTCGGCGACCACTTGGTGCAGCTGCCGCAGGGTCGCAAGACGGACGTATGGCTCCGACTCGGTCTCCATCGCTCGCTCTCCCTGAGACCTCGACAGCAAACTCCACGATTCTTTGTCGTCCGATTCCCAGCTCACTGAATCACAGTGAGCTGTTCACCCGGTACACAGGGTCAACAATTAGCGCCTGCTGTGACTCAAGTCACAAACCCTGCGGAACGTTTGGCGATCTTCCATCCATCCGACACGGGAGCGCGCCTTCACTATTTCTACACTTCCTGAACGCAAATTTCCGAACGTTCCGGACTTCCGTCGTCAGACCTAGGACGCGGGTGGTCCCCGGGCCCGATGCGCGCAGGGGGCGGGCGAAGTTAGCGTTTATGGCGTGTTCACGAAAAGCCCTGCCGATGCGGCGGCCTCCGAGGCCGCCGCTCCTTCCGCGCCCGCCGTCGCCCTCACCTCCGTGCCGGGCGGCCCGCCCATCCCGCATTCTGTTGGGGTGAGTGACGACGAGTTCCGTGCCGCACTGTCCCGCCTCGCCGCCGGCGTGGTGCTGATCACCGCCCACGACCCGGACGACGGGCCGCACGGCGAGGACGTCGGCATGACCGCCACGGCGTTCCTGTCCGTATCCCTCGACCCGCCGCTCGTGATGGTGAGCGTTCGCAACGACTCACGGATGGACGACCTGCTGGAGCTGCAGCCGCTCTGGGCCGTGTCGGTGCTCTCGGGACATCAACGGCAGATTGCCGGACGGTTCGCGATGAAGGGCCGCATCAGCGACCGGCTTCTCTTCGAGGACATTCCGTCCGTACGGGGTGAAGTGTCCGGCGCCCGGCTCATCGGCGGCGCGCTGGCGACCCTGGAGTGCCGCACCGAGCAGCGGGTCGCGGCCGGCGATCACACGCTCGTCATCGCCCGCGTCCTGGCCACGTCGGTCTCCAGCGACGACGACGGGCCGCTGACGTACTTCCGCGGGAAGTACCGGCAGTTGGGGTGAGTCCGCAGGGCACGGCGGCCGGGGGCGGCGGGGGCGGTCAGCCCCAGTCGCGGCCCGAGCGGCCGCGCTTGGTGTCGCCGCGCTGCTTCTTCTCGCGCAGCCGCCGCTCGTTGATGCCCCGTGGGATCCGTGACTTACGGCGGGGCTTGGGCGGTGGCGCGGTGGCCTCGGCCAGCAGCGATGCCAGCCGGACGGCGGCGGTCTCGCGGTTGCGCCACTGCGAGCGGTGCTCGGAGGCGCGTACGGACAGCACGCCGTCGACCAGCCGGCCCGCCAGCCGCTCCAGGGCGCGCTCCTTCCACACGGGCGGCAGCGCCTGCGTCTTGTCGAGGTCGAAGCGCAGCTCGACCTGGCTGTCGCTGGTGTTGACGTGCTGGCCGCCCGGACCTGAGGAACGCGAGAAACGCCATACGAGCTCGGCCTCTGGAAGAGCGACCGAACCGCGGATGACATAGGGCCCGGACATGAGTCCTATGATCCCGCGTGTCACCGGGCCCCGTCACCCGCTTTTCGGGGTCGTCGCCGGACGTCCACATCAGGATTCGGCAAAGAGAGTAAAGACTGCTGGAACCTGGCGGTCCCCTGATGGCGTTGTGGAGGGTGACGGTAGCTTCGTCCGCAGTACGGAGCCCGACGCTTCGACGAGTCGACAAGGAAAGGGACATCCCATGGCTGTAAGCCTGTCCAAGGGTGGCAACGTCTCGCTCACCAAGGAGGCACCGGGCCTGACCGCCGTCACGGTCGGCCTTGGCTGGGACGTCCGCACCACCACCGGCACGGACTTCGACCTCGACGCCAGCGCGATCGCGGTCAACCCCAGCGGCAAGGTCTACTCGGACCAGCACTTCATCTTCTTCAACAACAAGGCCGCGCCGGACCAGTCGATCGTGCACACCGGCGACAACGTCACCGGCCAGGGCGAGGGCGACGACGAGCAGATCAACGTCAACCTGGCGGCGCTGCCGGCCGACATCGACAAGATCGTCTTCCCGGTCTCGATCTACGACGCCGAGAACCGCAGCCAGAACTTCGGCCAGGTGCGGAACGCCTTCATCCGCATCATCAACCAGGCCGGTGGCACCGAGATCGCCCGCTACGACCTCAGCGAGGACGCGGCCACCGAGACGGCCATGGTCTTCGGTGAGCTGTACCGCAACGGCGCGGAGTGGAAGTTCCGCGCGGTGGGCCAGGGCTACGCGTCGGGCCTCGTCGGCATCGCGCAGGACTTCGGCGTCAACGTCTGAGCCACGCCTGCATCCTGGCGCGGCCAGGTCAGCGCAACGGAGGGCCGGTTCCCCATGCGGGGGCCGGCCCTCGGCGTGTTCGAGGGGGCCGCGGTGGGCGCTGTGCGGCCCCGCTCAGGCGACCGCGTCCTCGGCCGCTCCGGGGGGCACGGCCAGCACCGCCACCTCGTCCAGTGACAGCCCGAGCGTGCCGGCCAGCGCGGCGACCGTGAAGAACGCCGGTGTCGGAGCCCGGCCGGTCTCGATCTTCCGCAGCGTCTCGGCGGACAGCCCCGCCGCCGCCGCGACCTCGACCATGCTCCGCTCGCCGCGCGCCCTGCGCAGCAGCGCGCCGAGCCGCTCACCGCGTTCGCGTTCCCAAGGAGTCAGTGGAGTGCGCACCATGCCCGTGATACTAATACCGGTAAAGAAATACCGGTAAAGAAATACCGCCCGTGCTGCCGCTGTGCGGTGCGGGCGGCAACGAGCGGGAGGTCGTACACATGGTGGAGATCAAGACGGATGCGGCACTGGACGCCATGCGGGTGGCGGGCCGGGTCGTCGCCGACGCGCTGGCCGCGGCGCGTGCGGCGGCCGCCCCTGGCGTGCGGCTGCGGGACCTGGACGAGGTCGCCCGTGCGGTCCTGCGCGAGGCGGGCGCCGACTCACCGTTCCTCGGCTACCAGCCGTCCTTCGCCCCCACCCCCTTCCCCGCCGTCATCTGCGCCTCCGTCAATGACGCGATCGTGCACGGCATCCCTGACGGGTCCCGGCTGCGCGACGGCGACCTGGTGAGCATCGACTGCGGCGCCCTCGTGGACGGCTGGGCCGGCGATGCGGCCGTCAGCTTCACGGTCGGCACCGCCCGCGCCGAGGACCAGCGGCTCATGGACACCACCCGGCAGGCGCTGGCGGCGGGCATCGCGGCGGCCGTGGTCGGCGCCCGGATCGGCGACATCTCCCATGCGATCGGCAGCGTCGGACGCGCGGCCGGCTACGGCATCCCGCGCGACTTCGGCGGGCACGGCATCGGCCGCCAGATGCACGAGGACCCGGCGGTCCCCAACGACGGCCGACCGCACCGCGGCTTCGTCCTCCGCCACGGACTGGTCCTCGCCATCGAGCCGATGTTCCTGGCCGGCGGCAAGGACGCCTACGGCGAGGACGACGACGGCTGGACCCTGCGCACCGTGGACGCGTCCCGCGCCGCCCACTTCGAGCACACGGTGGCGGTGACCGACGAGGGGCCGCGGGTACTGACCATGGCGTAGGGGGGAGGGCGGGCCGCAGAGGGCGCGGGGGCGGGCGCCGGCGGGGCGGATGCGGGCGCCTGTCCGCCGCACCGGCGTGACACCATCAAGACGTGATCGACCTCGGCTACTCCCTCTCCCGCCGCTTTCCGGATCCGCCGCAGACGGACTACCGGACCGCGGATGTGCGCACGCTGCGCCATGACCTCTTCTGCGGCGACGTCTACCTCGCCGACACGAAGAAGGACCGCGAGCTGTCCACGGCCTGGGGCTGGGTACCGGTCCTCGACTTCGCCTGGGCGCTGTGCGACATCGTCGAGCAGCTCGACACCGACCCCCGGGGCAACCGCTCCGCCCGCCCGGTCCACGCCGAGCTGGACTTCACCGAATCCGCGGACCGGATCTTCTTCGAGCGCCGCTTCGGATGGGTGGACGTGGATGCCGACTGGATGCCGGCCGACGAGGCCCCGCTCACCTTCAACCACTCCGCACTGCGCCGCGAGGCCCGCGACTTTCTGCACGACCTGATCGCCGACCTCACCGATATGCACGACGGCCTCGACGACAACCCGGCCATCTGGGACCTCCAGGCCCGCTTCCCCCGCATCTGAGCACCGGCGGGGCCGGCCAGGGAGCTTGCCGGCATCCCCTGATCCGCAGGACAGGCCCCGACGGCTCACTCCACCCGCACTCCTGCCTGCGCCGCGAACGCCGGGGCCAGATCGAGCAGTTGGGACGCGCTGATCACCGCACCCGACAGCCGCTCGATTCCTCGCGCGACATCCAGCGCGGCCGCACCCCGCAGATCGACGTCCTTCATCCGCACCTCGGAGAAATCCACCCGCGCCAGGGTGCAGTCGTCGAACGTCACCCGCTCCAGCTCGGCCCCCGCGAAGTCCGCCTCGACCAGCACACACCCCTCGAAGGCGACATCCCGCAGCTTCGCCTTCCGCAGATTCGCGAAGTCGATCTTCCCGCCACGCACCACGACGCGCTCCAGCACCGCACCGTGCAGCTGCGTCCCGCCGAGCCGGGCGTCCGACACCTCCACATCGCGCAGGGACGCCTGGGAAAAGTCCGTGCCGACCCCGCGCACACCGCTCAGCACGCTGTCGATGATCCGCGCCCGGCTGAACACCGTCTCGTCGAGCGTGCACCGCCGTATCGCGCAGTCCATGAAGCGCGCGCCGCGCGCCGACTGCCCCGCCCAGTCGGCGTCCGCGAACTCCAGCCCGTCGTAATCCCCCTCGGTCTCCAGCTCCGCGCCGTCGTACGCCGCCAGCTCCGGCAGTCGCACCTCCGGCCGCCGCACCGCCCGCACCGTCTCCTTGCCGCGCCCTGCCACGCGGTCACCGCCTTCCCTGCCGGCCCTACCGGTCCGCCGTGCCTGTCCACGCCTGCACACCCCATCGTGAACCACACCACTGACAACCCACCCTGACCTGCAGAAACACCCGGCTCATCGACGGCTTGCCGAGGCCGCGGCCGTCCTCCGCCGAAGCGGCCGGGGTCCTACCGCACCACCGCCATCTCCCGCGCCGTCTCGTTCAGCCGCCGCCCGCCCGACTCCGTACACGTCACGATGTCCTCGATGCGGACGCCGAACCGCCCCGGCAGATAGATCCCCGGCTCGATCGAGAAGCACATCCCGGGCACCAGCGGCAGATGCTCGCCCTCCACCAGATACGGCGGCTCGTGCGTGGTCACCCCGATGCCGTGCCCGGTCCGGTGGATGAAGTACTCGCCGTACCCGGCAGCCTTGATCACCTTCCTGGCCACCCGGTCGATGTCCTGGCACGCGACGCCCGGCCGCACCGCCTCGAACGCCGCCTGCTGCGCCTCCCGCACGATGTCGTGCACCTTGCGCTCCTCGGCGCCCGGCTGCCCGACGTGCACGGTCCGCGACGTATCCGACCCGTACCCGTCCTTGAGGCCACCGAAGTCGAGCACGACCATGTCGCCGTCCTCGATGACCCGGTCCCCGGCCTCGTGGTGCGGATTGGCGCCGTTGGGGCCCGACCCGACCACCGTGAAGTCCACCTGGCTGTGCCCGTGCTCGGTCAGCAGCCGCGCCAGATCCGCCGCCACGTCGGACTCCCGCCGACCACCGAAGCGCACCCGCAGGATCCCCTCGTACGCCGCATCCGCGGCGGCGCCGGCCGCGGCCAGCCGCGCCACCTCATGGGCGTCCTTGACGGCGCGCAGCATCGGCAGCGCCTCCGTCAGCGCGGCGTAGCCGGCCCCTGGCAGCGACCGCTGCAGCCCCAGCAGATGCAACGCCCATGTCGAGTCGGACACCCCGTAACGCCCTTGCGGATCCACCCACTTGGCGACCTCCGCATACGGTTCCGAGCCGTCGGTCCACCCCGACACCTCCATCGCCGGCGCCCCGGCCGAGCGCTCCGCATCCGGGTACTCCAGTACGGGCACCAGCAGCCGCGAGCGCCGCCCCGGCTCGATCACCAGGGCGGTCAGCCGCTCGGTCGCCGCGGGCGGCCGGTAACCGCACAGCCACAGCAGATCCGGACCCGGCGTCACGATCAGCCCGGCCAGCCCGGCGTCGGCGGCGGCCCGGCCCGCCCGGTCCATCCGCCGCTCGTAGTCCTCGTGCGTCATCAAAGTCACCATGCCGGTGAACTTACGCGGCTACGCCCCTCCCGGCTCGTCAAAACCCCTCCTCCACCGGCGCCTTCACCCCTCCAGTTCACCGTCCCGGTCGCCCCTACGGCTCATCCCCCGGTAGGTCCTGCCAGGTCACCCCGCCACTTCCCCTCCCTCCTCGGCTCACCCGGCGCCTCCCGGTTCACCGCTGGCACACGGCGGCACGGTGACCGTACGCACCGCACCGGGCAAGCGCAGCACCTTCACCGTCACACTGCCCGCACCACGGTGAACGGCCGACGGGCCTTCCCCGCCACAACTGCCTGCGCCACGGAGAAGGGCCGACGGGCCTCCCCGCCACAACTGCCCGCACCACGGAGAACGACCGACCGGCAGGCCTCCCCCGTCAAGCGACCCGCTCAGCGCGGCGCAAGCTCCGTCCCCCCTCGCCCATTCCCATTCCCATCCCCATTCCCATCCCCATTGCCATCCCCTTCTCCCTGGTCGACGTAGCGCCGGAGTACGTCGCAGGTGTACTGGAACTCGTCCATGAGCCGGGTGGATTCGACGACCAGGACCCCGTACGGGCGGGCCGGGTCGGCAAGCGGCAGTTCGGCCCGCTCGGCCTCCTCGGTCACCTGGCGGCACCGTCGCTGCGCGGCGTCCGCCAGCCGGCACAACTCCTGAGCCTGCTCGTGGAGACGGTCCTCGTCGAGCGTGCCGAGGACCCGCGTGATCTCGGCGACGGCTTCCAGGAAGTCGGCGTAGCGCCCGAGGAAGGACCGGTAGGAGTGGTTCTCCTCGGCCTCCTGCCACTTGTCCAGGCTCCGCGTGAGCGACGCCACCTGGTACAGCGCCCGTTCCAGCGAATCCAGCACCGCGCCGTACCCCTGGAACGTGGTGGGCCCCTGGTACCGGCCGAAGAGCCGCCGGGGGTTGTAGTAGAGGCTCTCCCGGGCGGTGCGCAGCCCGGACCTGGCCTGCGAGATCAGCTCTTCGGTCTGCGCGGCCCGGGTCCGCCAGTGGTTGCTGCGCTCCGCGTCGAGTTCGCCCTCGCGCAGCGCCGGATGCATGTCACCGACCAGGTCGCACAGTGCATGGGCGAGGGTGCGGATGCCGTGCTCGGCACTGCGGTAGCGCATCGGGGGCACCACAGCGACGTTCACCACGACGCCTACGCCGCAGCCGATCAGGACCAGCAGAATGATCTGCCCGAGCTGGGTGACCTTGTCGAGGTCCGAAGTGGCCGAGATATAGGTCGAGAAGGCGAAGAACGCCGCCGTGACGACCTGGGAGCCCTGCGACCCGAGCGCCGGCCACCGCCCGATGATCAGCGCGACCAGTGCCACCAGCACGAACGTCGGCAGGTCGGGGCCGACCAGAAACCCCAGGGCGGCCTGCACGGCCACGCCGGTCACCACGGCCCCCACGTAACGCAGCGACTGCAGCAGCGACTGGTAGACGGTCACCTGCATAATCAGCACCGCGGAGAACGGCGCGAACGCCGGCGACTGCGCATTCAGCAGGTGGTACGAGATCACCCACGCCACCGTGGCGGCCAGCGTGCTCTTGCCGGTCAGCAGCAGGGTGTCGCGCTCATGGCCCGCCGACCCCCACGCCCGCCGCCACCACTGGCGCGCCCGGTGGACCCGCCCCTGCTGCGCGGGCCGCTCCCGCCGCCCCTCGCCCTCGGCCATGCCCACACTCCGTCCGTTCCCGCCCCCACCACACCGTTCCAACGACTCCGCGCCCGTTCCGTCCCGCTACCCGCCGATCGCCATGACATCCACGCCGGGACGGGGGGTGTCCCTGCTGACCCGTCGGCCGCCCGCCCCGGACCTCGCCGACGGCTGGCCCCGGCTGGATGGCTCCGCCGATCACCAAAGCGTCGACGACCCCGACGTGGCTCGCCGAGCACGCGCGCGCCGAGGCTGCCCTCGCCCGCCTGCCCCGGGTGATCCCCGAAATCACCGTGCACCTTGACCCGCAGATCAGCCCGGACCCGATCGGCCGGTACGTCCGGCTGCGGATCCGCGATGGCTGGTTTCCCGACGGGCTCGACGTGCGGCACCGCGTCGTCGGCATCTCCGTCACGCCCCCCGAACGCGGCAAAGCCGAATCCGTGAAGCTCACATTGGAGACCCCGTATGGCGACAGTACGCAGTGACCTGCTCGACCGAATTCGCGATCTTGTGCGCCAGGTGCGCGAGCTCGCCGGCCGCTCTCAGACCCGCCCCACGCCCCCGCACCGTCCAGGTCTTGCCGTCGTCGGAGGGGTAGCTGGCTTTGATCCCCTCGACCTCAAGCAGCTGGCGGTAGTACCAGCCACCACCGGTGACGATGAAGCCGTCGGGCGCCTGCACCTCGACCTTTCCGATCCCCTTGGCCGTGATGACCTTGTGCTCCAGCCCAGAGGCGTTCTTGCCTCCGAGAGCCTTGTGCGTCGCGTCGCGCGCCTGTCCCGCGGTCTTGCCGATTCCGGACAGACTCATGGCGCCACTCCTTCAGTTCGGGTGATCTGGGAGCAGATATACCGTGGGCAGAACCCGTCCTGAGTGTTCGTCACCTAGTTGGTCGAGCGCCGTGGCCCCCGCATGGAATCTCGCTGAGGATTAGCCAACAGCACCCGCTTTGTGAGGGCCGGTCACTCGGGGGTCATCAGGGGAGGGGGCACTCGTGGTACTTGGCGAACTCCACGAGTCCTGCCGAGCCTCGCCGACGTCGTAGGCGCCGCCGGCTGCGCCCAGTCATCCGGCAACTCACCCGCTGACGACAACGCCCCCTGTACGGCCGTGCGCGGGCCGCACAGGGGGCGCTTTCGTCGTTGCCGGGCTACTTCCCGCCGCCTCCGCTCGGCTCCGGATCGCGCGGAGCCTCCGGGGGCATCGGGCCTCCGTCATGCTGGCCACCGTCAGCCGCCGTCACAGCAAGGCGGTCTGCCGGGTGACGGAACGGGACGCCGTGCCAGCCTTCAGCGTCGGGCGTGCGCGTGCCGTACGTATCAACGCTCACAGCGCTCATTTACCAACCTCCTCTTTCACGAGGAGCCATGCCGCCGTACCGTCGATGGCATGACCCGTAGGCCGCAGAGGCTTTCCTCTGCGGTTGGTCACCCGTCCCGGCTGCTCGACTGTCCAGGTTTCCGCCGTCGGGGCGGGAGTCTTCAGGCTCCGGCTATCGCCGGGCAGATGTGGCACACCCAGATGCCGGCCTCTTCTTCATTCATCGTGTGCCCGTGGCCGCAGAGCATTCACTGACGCCCTTTGGAATGGCAGTCAGGGCACGGAAACGGGCACGATTGAACCCACCAGCCCTCGACGTTCGGCCTATGCAGGTTGGGGGCGATCACGACGCCTCAGCGTGCCTGTGACCGTGGTTTCGGATCTCCCGATCAGCAGCGCACGCCGCAGCCCAGTCGTTCCGATTCCGCGCTTGATTCCGCTGGAGCTCCAGCGCAGTGCATACCTTGCAGCCGGGGGCCGGCCGGCCATCCAGCAGCCAGCCGTCAAGCGGTAGTTCCACGGGCGGTTGGCTGTACCGAATTGGGCTCGTCATGGCGTCTCCGCTGGGTGAACGGCTTGTCTTCCCGACGGTATGGAGAGCGAAAGGGTCAGCTCAATGAACTTCTACGAACTTGCACGCCGTCACCCGAGCGTGTCGATTGCCGAAGTGATGTGCTTCCTGGCTGCCGCCCCGTAGACAGCGATGCCCGCGAGTTCGGTGAATGTCTTGGCGTACTCGGCGATTTCGCTCGGTTGCTTCACGTTGAGGCCGGCGGACACCAGTTCACTGGCAGCCTGTTTCTCGTCGTAGAGCGAGAAGGACTCACATGGCCATGCATTGCCGCGTACGACCCCCATGGGGATCACGCCGAGGCTCAAAGAGGGCGCGGCCGTCATGCCGATCAGGTGGCCCAGCTGGCTCACCATCGTGGCGGAGTCGCCGATGACGGTGCGGAGAACCCATTCCTCAATCAGGAAGGCGAACCGGCGCCCTCCTGTGTACAGGACCCGTTGGCGCTCCATGCGCGCTGCAACGGCCTCGCCGGTGTCACCGGGGGCGTCCCGGACGGAGGCAACGGTGTTGAGGATGGCTCGTGTGTAGTCCTGGGTCTGGAGTAGCCCTGGGATGACCCACGACTGATAGAAGCGGAACCAATGGGTTCGCTCGAAGAGCGGTTGTACCGACTCCTGGGCGCGCTTCAGGCCGGGGCTCTCCAGGCGACGCCACTCCACGTACATGCCGTCGATGCCGCGGGCGGTCGCGATGAGGTCCGCGGCTTGGCCCTCGGCGTGACAGATTCGGGTCCAGGTACGGATGTCCTCGTCGGAGGGAGGGGTCCGACCGTTCTCAAGGCGGGAACTCTTCGACTCGTGCCACCCTGCCGCCGCCGCCACTGCGCGGGAGGTCAGGCCGGCGTCCTTGCGAATCTCGCGGAGACGCTTCCCCAGCGCTTCCCTGGCCTGCTGGACGCTGGACGACGGCGACGAGGGGGACACGGAGAGTTCAGCCCTGTTCGTGGATCAGACCGGCCTGTAAGCCCCGTGCGGGACTGCGCGTTCCCAGACCGCCTCGAAGGCCGTCGAGCAGAGACGCACGAGGGCCGGTTCCGTCGTTCGTTCCTCGTCTCCCTCGGGTGACAGCTCGCCATCTCCGGTGAAGTGCAGGAACACGACCAGGCTGCCATCGAGCAGCCAGAAGTCATTGCCGGGAAGCGCCAGGTCCGACACGTTGCGACGTGGCAGCCAGCGCACCTGCTCGCCGGCCTCCACGTTGCTTGGCGTGAGGTGATGCTCATATCGGAGGTAGTCGCTCATAGGCTCGGAGAAGATCCGAGCCCGACGGACTTCCACACCACGCGTGGTGATCTCTCGCATCAGGGCGAGCCAGGGGCGCGAGGCCGGGTCGTTCTCGGCGGGGACGCTCTGCGGGTCCTGTTGCCAGGAGACGAATCGCGGGTCGGATCGCATGTATCCGTCCCTCATCTCCAGGTGAACGGCGGAGCGCTTGGCCTGCTTGAACAGATCGCTAAAGGTCAGCTCGGCCGCCACCGCGTACCTCCGGAAAGAACTGTGCCATGTACTTGGGGATCTCTACGACCGTCTCATGGTCCGGGAGATCCAACTCGGAGAGTCGTTCGCCATCCAGGACCTTCAGGCCCTGGACCAGGTACTTGTCAGCCACGTCGTCGTAATAGACGGTGGCGGACTTGCCCTCGGGGGAGTTCGGGTCCTTGCCGAGCAAGTGCAAAGCCATGGTGCCCTCCTCACTCGTTGAAGATGATCTCTATGTACGAGCTTGCGCCAAAGTCCCCCTGCTGCGCACTGAACTTGCACGAACTTGCACGGACTTAAGGTTCCTGCGATCGTCCCCCACCCCCTGTTTACGCTCCCTGTCCCGATAGTTGGAACCTGACCGGCCAACCGGCAGCGTGGCAGCAGGGCGGGTGCAGGAGATATGCGGTCGCCCGGCCCGCTCTCTCCCATCCAGACGACCGCTTCGCAGTGCTCAGGTCGTCCCTTGAGCGTGCGCAGGTGACTGGGGCCGTCGAGGGAGGTTGGGGCCGTCCACGGGAGCGGGGCCGGCCCCGACCAAGCTGTGCCATGCGCGCCTGGGTCCGCGGCCTGCAATCCCTGATCGCCTACTGGGACGGCCGACACCAGGAAGCCTCCAATACGCTTCCCTCGGCATCTCTCAGGTGGGGGGCGTGACTGGCACCAGCGCCGTATGGCTGTCTTGCTTGCAAGCCCGTGCAGGAGCCGCACTCGGCGATGTGGCTGCCGTACGGGAATCCCTCACAGAAGCCGAACGGGCCCGCGATGCGGTGTCCTCCGACGACCTGGACGAGTTCGGCGGCATCATGACCTTCCCCGTACCACGCCAGCTCTACTACGCCGCCGACGCCACCGCCTGGCTGTCGAACGCCCCCGAGGCGGAGCATCAGGCTGAAGCGGCCGTCGCCGCCTACCGCCAAGCGGAACCCGCAGACTGGGCATTCGGTGACCAGGCCGGTGCCCACACCGACCTGGCCCTCGCCCGCATCCACGCCGGAAATCTCGACGGTGTCGACGAGGCCATGCGGCCCGTTCTCGACCTATCCGCCGATCAGCGCATCAACGGCATCGTTGCCTCGGTGCGGCAGGTCCACACCGCGCTGCGTGATCCCCGGTGGCTCACCGCACCCGAAGCCCGCGTGGCACGGGAGGAAATCGAGGCGTTCACCGCGGCCCCTGTCGCCGCCCTGCCCAGGTAACACTGCCCGCGAGTAGGGTCCCAACCATGCACCCGGTCGACATCGCAGGCCCCCGGCTTCAGTTGCGCGAACTCACCAGCGACGATGTGGACGCCGTACACGGCATCTACGGCGACGCCGAGGCCACCCGCCACCTGAGCTTCGAACCCCGAACCCGTGAACAGGTCGGGGAGATCGTCGCCCGCTCCATCGACTCCTCCGGCGAGCACCCCGCACCGAATACGCTCTCGGCGTGGTCCGCCAGGAGGAAAGGGATCTGGTGGGCTTCGCCCGCCTGGCGCTCGACCCGCACGCCCAGAAAGCCGCCACCATCGGCTTTGCTCTGCACCCCCACACTTGGGGGGCGGGCCTGGGCACCGAAACCGTTCACCTGATGTGCGCCCTCGGCTTCAACCACCTTGGTCTGCACCGCATCTGGGCCGCTCACGCACCGCTGAACTCTGCCTCCGCCAAGACCCTGCTACGCGCCGGTATGACGGAGGAAGGCCGCATTCGGGAGCACGTGTTCGTACGAGGAGCGTGGAGGGACTCGATCACGTACTCGGTCCTCGATCACGAATGGCGGGAGTCAGATGGATTCGCGGAAGTCAACGGATGAGACTCACTGCATCGTGACCAGGTGCAAAAGCGCCCCGCCTGCCATAGCGAGCCGTTCGGTCAGGCAGACGCTGCATCCCCACCGCACTCAATCCGTCCCCTGCCCGGTCAACACATCCGCGGCCCGGTGCACTCGACGTAACGGGCCGCGGCTGCTTGGTCTCAGACCAGGGGATTCGCGCCGATCGCCACTTCTGCACTGGTGAACATCCGGGCGATTTGCATCGGCAGGCTTCCGACTTCCGCGGCATCCACTTCCGTCGACGCAAGAACACCCTGAAATCGCATTAGCCCCAAGGCGAAGGCCGCTTAGGGAACAGTTCGGTCATGACTTCTCGCGCGCGCTCGCCAGATACGGCCGGAGCCCGATACTCCGATTTCCGCACATGTTCGAGGAAATCGACTGGAAGGGCAATATGGTAACGCGAAAGGTAGTGGACGAGGTCAACGGGCCAGACCCATTCACCATCTGTCACCAATGACCCGGCACCACCAACCCACTCGTCTCCAGAGATGACATCACGCTCAGCACCCATGGTGCTGAAGATCTCTTCCCCGCCTTTGAGGTAGGAGAGAATTCGATCTTCGTCAGGTGCGGGCGGGCCGTCCATGGCTTGGGTCAGAGACTCGCTGTAGACAGCAGGGTCACCATCCTCGTTGCCTTCGGCAAAGAAACCTACTCGGCGAATCATCGTTCCTCGCAGTTGTGGGCGTCAGTCGGTGATGGGAAGGAATATTCGCCAGTATCCACCCTTGTCGATGACGGGCTCCTGGATTCCCAGCGTGCGATCCACTCCCATGCGATTGGTTGGCGCGTAGACAGGGGCTCCCATTTCATTTGCCACGGACTGCGCCAGCGGCTCCGCCCCGGCTCCCGAGTGGCAGGATACCAAGCGAATAGGACCACCCGTGTAGTTCGGATTGTTGCGAATACTTTCCACTACTTGGTGAGGGCTTATCTCGTAGGTGGTCTTCGCCACACCTGCTGGATTGACGTGTCCTGCGATGAAGACGTTGTCGGGCGTACCGTGCACGACAACGTCGTGGACACCATCAACACGTCTTACCCGTTCCAAATTTGAGAGAGTGCGTGGATCGTAGCCAAGGGTTGTCGTCTGCTTGCCATGGTAGATCGGATGGCCGGACGGCAGTATGTCGTCACCTGCTTTGGCGGGAGGGGCCAGGGCTTTCGATTCCTTTGCGTGATAGAGCTGCCAGGTACGCCGCTTGCCCATCTGGTCGATCGCTGGGCGAAGTCGGAGACCGTCGAGCTTTGTATCCGCAAGGACCGTCTTGAAGCCGCCGGCGTCTCCAACAGCCTTGGCAGTGCGGGCCGCGCCACCAAATGCACCCCCCAACAAGACGCCGGTGACCCCAGCGTCTCTGGCCTCGGCGAGGTTGATGCCGTGTTGGTCGCCGAGGAGGTTGCGTCCGCCCTGGGCGACGACCACATCCACGGTGATGGCCTCGATCCCACCGATGGCGGCGGTCGCCAGGACTGTTCCCGCGATCTCGGCGACGGTGGCGGAAACGGCGACGCCCGCCGTACTCGCTGCCGCAACGATCGCCTCAGTCGCGCCGGCCGCCGCGACTTCGCTGATGCCGCCGGTGAAGAGGGCCAGGGCCGTACCGGCTACCAGGACCGCGCCGGCTATCTCCAGTTCGTGTTCGATCTTCTTCTTGGCCTCGGCGACCTGGTCGGCGTACTTGTCCAGGGCCTTGGCCATGTCGCGGGCGGCGGTGGCCACGTCGTCGAGGTAGCCCTTGCCGCCGCCGTGGTACTTGCGCCAGAACCCCCCGAACGCGTCGATCGACTTGCCCTTGTTGTTGTCGATGACGTCCTGGGCCTTCTTGTGGCAGGCAGCCGTGCAGTCCTCGACATCGTCCGCGAAGGTGCGCCAAGCGCGGGCGGCCTCCCGGAGTTCGTCCTCATCGCCCTCCGGCCACCACATGCCGGTGAGATCCTGGACGATCTCCTTGGCCTTGTCAGCAGCGCCCATCACTTACCGCCCTCAAAGCCGGACTTGGCCGAGTGGTCAGCGTCTTCGTGGTTGGCGGCCATGTCATTCATGGCTTTGGTGATGCTGGACAGGCCCTTGGCCAGGGCTGCGGCTGCCTTCTCGATCTGTGCCTGGTGCGGGGCGTAGGCGTGCTCGAACTTCTTGCCCTGCTCGTCACCGCCCCACGGCTCCCCCAGCCCGCCGAGCGTGTGGCGAAGCTTGGCCGTTGCCCGTTCCAGGGCAACAGACTCTCGGTGGAACGTTGGAGCGGCGGACTTGAGTTGGTCGGTGTCTATGTCAAAACCGTCGCCAGCCATGCCATGCCTCCCCGTTGGCCGTGTACTCGTAACCCGTCGCGAGCCGCTGACAATGCTTCGGCTCACAGATAGCGACCCTCGCACACAGCACTGACAATCGCCCTGGTGGGAGCGCATTTCAGCCACGGTGCAGTACCGCCCGGCTGGTGGGCCCAGGGCAAGGCTGCGCCCCCTACCAGCCGGATTGCGGCAGGGGGCGATTCACCGAGCGCACGTCCCGCCTATCGCTGCACGACCGCAGTGGAGCTGCGGTCGTGCAGCGGCATGTTGGGCAGCTAGCGGCGCGGGCGGCGCTGCTGTTCGGCTGGTGCCGTAGTTGCCACCGCCGGCTGGGCGAAGTTGGGCCCGAGGGACGGGTGCAGGGCCGTGGTAGTGGTGCGGAGGCGGGTTGCTGCGGCGCGGCGGTGGGATTTGGGGTGACGTCCAGTGTGCTGGATGCCGGTGATCAGGACGTGGGCGGGTTGGCGGGCGGTGGCCAGTTCGCGTTGGGCGGCTGCCTCCTTGAGGAGTTGGTGGGGTTTGTGGCCGCGGGCTTCTGCGTCGGCGAGGACGGTGGCGAGGGCCGGCCAGCCGATGTCGGTGAGGATCCGCTCGGCGTGTTCGGGGATGGCGGCGCGTACGTCGCTGGCCAGAAGCGGGGCACCAAGCTGGACTCGGCCGGGCTTGTCTTCACCACCCGCACCGGTCGCCCCGTCGAGCCGCGGAACCTGAACCGCTCCTTCTCCCGGCTCACCGCCTCGGCCGGCCTCCGCACCATCCGTCTCCACGACGCTCGGCACGGCTGCGCCACTCTGCTCACCGCGGCCGGAGTGGCCCCGCGCGTGCTGATGGAGATCCTCGGCCACAGCCAGATCAGCATGACGATGGACGTCTACGCCCACGTCGCCCAGGACACCCAGCGGGAAGCAATCAGCCACATGGACCGCCTGCTGAAACGCCGAATCAACCGTGAGTGATCGACCCCGTTGATGTCACCCATAGATGTCAGAAGCCCCAGACCATTCCCGGCCCGGGGCTTCCTCCCAGTTCAAGCTAAGAGCCCCCTGTCGGATTCGAACCGACGACCTTCGCTTTACAAGAGCGGTGCTCTGGCCAGCTGAGCTAAGGAGGCGTGCGTGAAGCAGTGTACCCAGGTGGGCCGGGTGCAGGTTCCCAAATTGGTGAGTGCAGGGCTACTGACACCGGGGGCCGCCGCGGGTAGCGTCACGGAGAGTCCATATCAGTGGACTACACCACTCCTTTACTCGGATCGTCCGGCACGTTCCTGCCGGTGAAGGGACTTTCACCATGGCTACGGTCACCTATGACCAGGCAACCCGCACCTACCCGGGTTCCGACAAGCCCGCCGTCGACAAACTGGACATCGCCATCGAAGACGGCGAATTTCTTGTCCTGGTCGGCCCCTCCGGATGCGGCAAGTCCACCTCTCTGCGGATGCTCGCGGGGCTGGAGGACGTCGACGGAGGCGCCATCCGTATCGGGGACCGCGATGTCACCCACCTTCCGCCCAAGGACCGGGACATCGCCATGGTGTTCCAGAACTACGCGCTCTACCCGCACATGACGGTCGCCGACAACATGGGCTTCGCGCTCAAGATCGCCGGGGTGCCGAAGACCGAGATCCGGCAGAAGGTCGAGGACGCGGCCAAGATCCTGGACCTCACGGAGTACCTGGGGCGCAAGCCCAAGGCGCTGTCCGGCGGTCAGCGGCAGCGGGTCGCGATGGGCCGGGCGATCGTCCGGGAGCCGCAGGTCTTCCTCATGGACGAGCCGCTGTCCAACCTGGACGCCAAGCTCCGCGTCCAGACCCGTACGCAGATCGCGGGGCTGCAGCGCCGGCTCGGGATCACGACGGTGTACGTCACCCACGACCAGGTCGAGGCCATGACCATGGGCGACCGGGTGGCCGTGCTCAAGGACGGCCTGCTCCAGCAGATCGATTCGCCGCGGAGCATGTACGACCGGCCGGCCAACCTGTTCGTGGCGGGGTTCATCGGATCGCCGGCCATGAACCTGGTCGAGGTGCCGATCACGGACGGCGGCGTGAAGTTCGGCAACAGCGTCATTCCCGTCAACCGTGAGGCGCTGTCCACGGCCGCCGACAAGGGCGACCGGACGGTGACGGTCGGCGTCCGCCCCGAGCACTTCGACATCGTCGAGCAGAACGGCGCCGCCGCGAAGTCGCTGTCCAAGGAGTCCGCGGACGCACCGGCCGGCCTGGCCATCACGGTCAACGTCGTCGAGGAGCTCGGCGCCGACGGCTATGTGTACGGCACCGCGGAGGTCGGCGACGAGGTCAAGGACCTCGTCGTACGGGTCAACGGCCGCCAGGTCCCGGACAAGGGCACCCAGCTGCACGTCGTGCCGCGGCCGGGCGAGACGCACGTCTTCTCGACGTCGTCCGGGGAGCGCCTCACCGACTGATACGGGCCGAGGAGCGAGTGAGAGCGGCGGCGGTTCCGGGTCATGCCCGGGACCGCCGCCGCTGCGTGGTCCGGCCATGGCACGGCGCCACCATAGGGACATAACCGGGCTTTTCGTACCCGTACGTCAACATCGGAACCGCACCGATGAGTCATTGCGTCCCTCGATAAGGTGACCAAATGTCGCCAAATCATCACTCCTCGCTACCATCTCGACCGTGAACTCCGCAGCCCGCCACATCGGCAGAACTCTCGCCCTCGTCCTTCCCGTCGTCCTCGTGCTGTCCGGGACCCTCGCGGTCACCCGCGTCCCGTGGGCATCGACGGCCACCGACTCCCAGGTGCTGACCGCATCCTCCGGAAAGGCCACCAAGGCCGGCTCCCTCGCCCCCGAGGACGCCCTGCGCAAGCGTCTCCTGGTCGAGCTCCAGGAGAAGGATCCGGGCGTCGCCCTGACCCACCTCCAGGAGGCGACCGCCAAGCGCCCCTCGCTGGCCAAGCACTGCGTCTCCATCGCCCGTGACCTCGGCCGTGCCGCGGTCGCCAAGTACGGTGCCGCACACCGCGCCCAGGCCTTCTCCCGCCCGGTCTGCGACACCTCCTTCGCCACCGGCGTCGCCGCCGCCCAGTGACCCCCGCTCGCACCGCATAGGGTGCGAACCATGACAGGTGCCCAGCATCCTTACCCCACGCAGGCCGTGGTCCTGGCCGGCGGCCAGGGCTCACGTCTCCGCCCGTACACCGACGACCGCCCCAAGCCGATGGTCGAGATTCCCGGCACCGGGACCCCGATCATCGGCCATCAGCTGAACTGGCTGGCCGAGGAAGGCGTCACGGACGCCGTCGTCTCCTGCGGGCATCTCGCCGGGGTACTCCAGGACTGGCTGGAGCACGCCCAACTCCCGTTGCGCGTCACGACCGTTGTCGAAACCGAGCCGCTGGGCCGCGGCGGCGGCCTCAAGTACGCGGCCGGGTCCCTCCCCCGCCCGGACGAGCCCTGGTACGCCACCAACGGCGACATCTGGACCCGCTTCCCGCTCCGCGAGATGGCCGCCTTCCATCACGAGCGCGGCGCCGAGGCCACCCTCGCGCTGGCCCGCCCCCGCATCCCCTGGGGCGCCGTGGAGACCGATGCGTTCGGGCACGTCCTCGACTTCATCGAGTCGCCGCCCTCGCCCTATCTCATCAACGCCGGCGTCTACGTCTTCTCCGCCGCCTTCACGGAGCTGCTCCCCACCCGCGGCGACCATGAGCGCACCACCTTCCCGCGCCTCGCCCGCGAACGCCGCCTGGCCGGCTTCCCGCTGCCCCAGGGCGCCTACTGGCGCGCCATCGACACCGCCAAGGACCTCACCGAGGCCGCCAACGAGCTGAACGCGCACGGGGGTTGAGCCCGGGACGGGGGTTGAGCCCGGGACGGGGGTTGAGCCCGTACGAGGTCGAGCGCGCGGGAGGTTGTACCCCTACGGGGATTGAGCGCGCACGGGGGTTGGGCCCGTACAGGGACTGAGCCCGTACAGGGTTGCGTGGTTCGTTGCCCCCGGGGCGCGTGGAGCGGCCGCAGGGGCGACCTGGCGGCCACGGGACGCCGTCGGGCCGCCCCAAGGGCGTTGAGCCGGGCCCAGGGGCATGGAGCCGCATCCAGGGACGTCGGAGAAGCGGCACCCAGCGGCGTGCCGCTCAAAGAGGGCCCCAGGGGCACCGAGGCCCCGAAGCCGCCTCCCAGCGCCCCGACATGCCCCCGGGGGCCCGCGCCCCTCTCCCCTGCACGTCCGCGTCCGTCCCGCCGCGACGCCCGCCTGCTGCCGCCCCGCCGGCCACGTCCGCGCCGGCCCGCCCTCGACGCCCCCGCACGCACCTGTCCCCGACCGCTCCCCTCCCCGTTACGGCCGGTGGATCCGGGCCGTACGGAGAGAGCGGGGCGATCGGGGACAGGTGCGGGGAAGCCGGTCAGCCCAGGAGGCCGCCCAGGGTGTCGCCGCGGCCGGAGTCGCCTCCGGAGCCGCCGGTGCCGGTGCTGCCGGTGCCGGTGGTGCCGCCGCCGGTGCCGCCCGCCGAGGTCGGCACCCGGGTCGGTGCCGGGGCGTGGGTCGGCACGGTCTGCTGGGGTGCGCTGGTGGTCGCCCCCGGCTGCTGGGAGAGGCCGCTGGTGCTGCCCGTCGACCGTCCCGTGCCGGACGTCGACGCGGACGGCGTGCCGGGCTTGCGGGCCTTGTGCGAGGCGTTTGCGGAGGGTGTTCCGGGACGCGGTGCGGCGCTGCCCTTGTGCCGCTGGCCGGGCCGGGTGGTGTGCTTGCCGGGGCGGGGCAGCGGGGAGCCGGGGAGGTTGTTGATCGCGGGCTCGCCGGGCCGCGGCACGGTCGCGACCGTCGCGGACCGCACGGCGCCGCCGAGCAGCGAGCCGACGAGCAGGGTCAGTCCGGCCACCACCGCGGTCATCACGGCGCCGCGGCGCAGCACCCGGCGCCGCAGGTCGGCCACCTCGACGCGGGGGCCGAGACGCCGCCAGGCCTCGCCGGCCAGCCGTCCGTCCATGGAGTAGACGGGGGCACCCGCGATGATCAGCGGGCTCCAGGCGGCGAGGTAGATAATGTCGGGGGCGTCGTAGGCGGGGACGGTGCGCCAGCTGACGGTCATCAGCAGCGCCGCCGAGAGCAGCGCGCCGATGGACGCGGCGACACGCTGCCACAGTCCGCAGATGGTCAGGACGCCGACCACGACCTGGAGGAAGGCGACGGTCAGACCGGCGCCGACGGGGTGCGAGACGGCGAAGTCCCGCAGCGGCACGGCCAGCGCCCAGGGGTCGAGCGACAGCAGCCACTTGACCATCGAGCCCCGCTCGCCGCCGTCGAAGTAGACGGGGTCACAGAGCTTGCCCATGCCGGCGTAGACGGAGATCAGTCCGAGGAAGATGCGCAGCGGCAGCAGGACGACGCCGAGGTTCATCCGGCGGCCGGGGTAGTACGCGTGCCGCACGCTGTCCGTGCCGTGCCGCTTGGCGCCGGGGTCGTAGTCGTAGTCGTCCCGCGCCTCGAACCGGCCGTCGTCGTCACGGTCGTCGGTGTGGCCGCGGTCGCCGTAGGGGTGGCGGTAGGGCTGGTCGCGGTAGGTGTCGCCGTACGCGCTGCCCACGGGGCGTACGCCGCGCAGCAGGTTGGTGTCGGATTCGGCGGGGCCGCGCTGGCCGATCACGGTCTGGGCGGGGGCGGCGTCGCCGAGGCGGATCCGCGGCAGGACCTGGGTCGTGCCGATGTCCTCGCCCGGGCCGCCGTCGAGGCCGACGCCCGCGTTGCGGACCGCGTGCAGGAGTTGGGTGGTGGCGCCGGCCGTGCCGCCCGGGTCGGTGCGGCCGCTCCACACCACGGGCGCCCGGCGTCTGGCACCGGCGGCCGAGCCCCCGATGACGGGGATGCGCGCGGTGTCAGCCATGGCGCCGCGCGCTGCGGGCGCGGCGAGCTGTACGCGGAAGCTGGCGTGGTTGACGATGACCTGCGCGGGATCGCACGGCACCTTGACCGAGCTCAGGCCCGGCTCGTCATCGAAGCCCGGCGAGCGTCCCCCCGTAGGCGTGCGGGGTGTTCTGGTGTCCACGCTCATCTAACCGAGTGACCAGCGTTTAAGACACTGCCTTGACCGGGTCGATCTGTCCGAGACCCGTCAAAAGATCACGGGATACGGGAAAGGCACACAGAGGGTCAGGTCTTGCCCCGGGATGCGGCACAGGTGCGTACCGACCGCCCCGGGGCATCCGGACTCAGCCGCGGCGGCGCGCCGCCTCCCACAGGACGACACCGGCCGCGACACCGGCGTTCAGCGACTCCGCGCCGCCCGGCATCGGGATCCGCACCCGTACGTCACACGTCTCGCCGACCAGCCGCGACAGGCCCTTGCCCTCGCTGCCGACCACGATGACGACCGGGCCGTCCAGCGCCTCGACGTCCTGCAGCTCCATCTCGCCGTCCGCGGCCAGACCGACGACCATCAGACCGGCCTTCTGGTACGACTCCAGGGTCCGGGTCAGGTTGGTGGCGCGGGCGACCGGCGTACGGGCCGCGGTGCCCGCCGAGGTCTTCCACGCACCCGCCGTCATGCCGGCCGCCCGGCGCTCCGGCACGACCACGCCATGGCCGCCGAAGGCACACACGGAGCGGACCACGGCGCCGAGGTTGCGCGGGTCGGTGACGCCGTCGAGCGCGACGATCAGCGGGTCGTCACCGTCATCGAAGGCAATCGCGGCCAGGTCCTCGGGGTGGGCGTAGTCGTACGGCGGGACCTGCAGGACCAGGCCCTGGTGGTTGAGGCCGTTGGTCATCCGGTCCAGCTCGGGACGCGGCGCCTCCATCAGGTTGATGTTGCCGCGCTCCGAGGCGAGCTGGAGCGCCTCGCGCACCCGCTCGTCGGTGTCGATGAACTGCTGGACGTAGAGGTTCGTCGCGGGCACGCCGTCGCGCAGCGCCTCGAAGACCGGGTTACGGCCGACGACCAGCTCGGATGTGCCCTTGGCGCCGCCGCGCCGCGGGGCCGGGCGGCGCGCCGCGGCCTGCTTCGCCTTGGCGTTGGCGGCGCGGTTCTTGACGTGTCCCTTGCGGTCGGAGGCGGGCGGGGTCGGCCCCTTGCCTTCCAGGCCCCGGCGCCGCTTACCGCCGCTGCCGACCTGCGCGCCCTTCTTGTTGGACGTGCGGCGGTTCCTGCGCTGGCTGTTGCCGGCCATGGGTCACCTGTTTCTTCACTGCTCTCGACGTCTCGCGACGTGGAGTGGGTACGTACGTATGGATTGAGTGTCGCCCGCAGCCACCGTGCGGGGCGAATGCGGGTGGCCGACGAGGCGTGCGGCCGGGGTCAGGACAGCGACCAGCGCGGGCCCGAGGGGGTGTCCTCGATGACGAGTCCGGACTGCTGGAGCTGATCGCGGATGGCGTCGGCGGTGGCGTAGTCCTTGCGGGAGCGGGCGGCCTGGCGCTGTTCGAGGACGAGACGGACCAGGGAGTCCACGACGCCGTGGAGGTCTTCACCGCGGTCGGTGCCGCCGCCGGACCAGCGCTCGTCGAGCGGATCCAGACCGAGCACCCCCAGCATCGCACGCAGCTCCGCCAGCCGGGCCACCGCCGACTCCTTGTCGTCGGCGGTCAGTGCGGAATTGCCCTGCCGGACGGTGGTGTGCACGATCGCCAGCGCCTGCGGGACGCCCAGATCGTCGTCCATCGCCTCGGCGAAGGCCAGCGGCACCTCGGCGGCCGGCTCGACGACCCCGGCCTTCTCGACGACCCGCTGGACGAACCCCTCGATCCGCGCGAACGCGGACTCGGCCTCGCGCAGCGCATCCTCGCTGTACTCGATCATCGAGCGGTAGTGCGGGGTGCCCAGGTAGTAGCGCAGCACGATCGGGCGCCAGCGCTTGACCATCTCCGAGACCAGCAGGGAGTTGCCCAGCGACTTGGACATCTTCTCGCCGCTCATGGTCACCCAGGCGTTGTGGGTCCAGTACGCGGCGAAGTCGTCGCCGAAGGCCTTGGCCTGGGCGATCTCGTTCTCGTGGTGCGGGAAGATCAGGTCGATGCCGCCGCCGTGGATGTCGAACGCGGCGCCCAGGTACTTGTGCGCCATCGCCGAGCACTCCAGGTGCCAGCCCGGACGGCCGCGGCCCCACGGGGTCTCCCAGCTGGGCTCGCCCTCCTTCGCCGCCTTCCACATGGCGAAGTCGCGCGGGTCCCGCTTGCCGGTCTCCCCCTCGCCGGACGGCTGGAGGAGGTTGTCCAACTCCTGGTTGGACAGCTGGAGATACTCCGGGAAAGACCGCACGTCGAAGTAGACGTTGCCGTCGGCGGCGTAGGCGTGACCGCGCTCGATCAGGCCGCGCATCATCTCGATCATCTCGGGGATGTGGCCGGTGGCACGGGGCTCGTAGGTCGGGCGCAGGCAGCCGAGGGCGTCGTACGCCGTGTTGAAGGCGACCTCGTTCTCGTAGCCGATCGACCACCAGGGGCGGCCCTGCTCGGCCGCCTTCTTGATGATCTTGTCGTCGATGTCCGTGACATTGCGCACGAACGTCACGTCATAGCCGCGGTACTCGAACCAGCGGCGCATGATGTCGAAGTTCAGCCCCGACCTGATGTGCCCGATGTGCGGGGCAGCCTGCACGGTCGCACCACACAGGTAGATCGAGACACAGCCCGGCGTGAGCGGGGTGAAGTCGCGAATCTGCCGGGCGCTGGTGTCGTACAGGCGAATCGTCACGGAACCAGGGTAGTCGGAACGAGGCAGTGCCCCGCGACCCATTGGGCCACGGGGTGACGTATCCGTCATCGGCGTCCGATTCGCCGGAAGTGTCGCCGCGTCCGGAGCGGTCTCGGGGACCGTCAGATGCTGCCGACCACCTTGCGCGGGGTGATCCGGACGACCACCCGCTCGGAGTCGTCGGGCGCCGCGGGGTTGAAGTCCGCGTACGCCTTGCCGGTGTACTTGCGCGAGAGCTCGTCGATGAGCTCCTGCCCGCCTTCGGTCGTGAGCGAGGCGGAGCCGCGCACCTCGGCGTAGGTGTACGGGGCGTCGAAGGGCTGGACGACGACCGAGACACGGGCGTCACGTCGGAGGTTGGCTTCCTTGCGCCGGCCGACGGTCGTCGAGAACAGCAGATCGTCGCCGTCCCGCTTCACCCAGACCGGAGAGACCTGGGGGCTGCCGTCGGGCTGGACGGTGGCCACGGTCACGAAGACCGGAGTGTCGAGGAGATTCTTGAGGTCGTCGGACAGGGTGGCAGTCACGAGGGGTCCTTCCTGCGGGCCTTCCGGGGACACGAATACTCCGATCCTCCCCCCAACACCCGTACGGCGCCCGCCATTCCCACGCCACACGGGGGAATGCCGCGCGCAGCACAGGGAGCGCCGGACGCCGGGCCGGACCGTACGGAACGTTCGCCTTCCGCGCGGGGCCCTTCGGACCCGTGCGGAACCAGGTCGCCGACCGTACGGAACCGGTTCAGGCCGTACGGAAGACGAGCGCCGTGGCCACCGCGGCCAGGCCCTCGGCGCGGCCGGTCAGGCCCAGCCCGTCCGAGGTCGTGCCGGAGACCGAGACCGGGGCGCCGACGGCCGCCGACAGGGCCTTCCGGGCCTCGTCCCGCCGCTTGCCGACCTTCGGGCGGACGCCGATGATCTGCACCGCGACATTGCCGATGGTGAAGCCCTCGGCCCGTACGATCCGGGCCGCCTCGGCGAGCAGCGTCACACCGGAGGCGCCGGACCACTCGGGGCGGCTGGTGCCGAAGTGTGCGCCCAGATCGCCGACGCCGGCCGCCGAGAAGAGCGCGTCACAGGCGGCGTGCGCGGCCACATCGCCGTCGCTGTGGCCGGCAAGTCCGTAGCCGTCGCTCTCCGCGGTGTCCCAGAGCAGCCCGGCACACCACAGCTCGCGGCCCTGCTCGAAGGCGTGCACGTCCGTGCCGATGCCGACGAGGGGGACGGCGGTGGGCGCGCCGGCCGGGGCGGGGCCGGCGGGCCGGTTTCCGGCCTGCTCAGACATAGCCATCGGTGGCCCTCCTGCGGGCGAGTACGGCCTCGGCCAGGACCAGGTCCAGCGGCCGGGTGACCTTGAACGCTTCCTCGTGGCCCGGGACGACCACGACCGGCGACCCGAGCCGTTCGACCAGCCCGGCGTCGTCGGTGGCGCCCTCGCCCTCGACGACGGTGTCGTGCGCCTTGCGCAGGGTCGCCAGGTCGAAGCCCTGCGGCGTCTGCACGGCGCGCAGCAGGGCCCGCTCCGGGGTGCCGACGACCGGTTCCGGGGTGCCGTGCGGCTGCGGGTCGACCTGCTTGACGGTGTCGGCGAGCGGCAGCGCGGGGACGACGGCGGGCGCACCGCCGCGTACGGCGGCGACCACCGCGTCGACCGTGTCGACCGGGACCAGCGGCCGCGCGGCGTCATGCACCAGCACGACATCGATGGTGTCCGGGAGGGCGGCCAGACCGAGCTGTACGGACTCCTGACGGGTGTGCCCGCCGGGGACCACCTCCAGCTCGGTGCGTTCGGCGAGCGGGTGTTCGTGAAGGAGGCGGCTGACCTCGGCGGCACCGTCGGGCGGGGCGACCACCACGATGAGCGAGACGGCACGAGAGGCGGCCATCGCGCGGACGGCGTGCACCAGCATCGGGGTGCCGCCCAGTGTGCGCAGCGCCTTGGGGGTGCCGGGGCCGAGCCGGACACCGCGGCCGGCGGCCGGGATCACCGCGGCGGTGCGGTTCGGGCGGGAGGGATCTGACATCGATGGCTCCGGAGTCCGGGGCGAGCCCGGAATTGGCGCAGACAGGTTTGTTTCCTCGGGGGAGGTGGGTATGGCCTCAGCGTGCCGGGCGCGATGCCTTGACCGGACCCTTCCGTGACATCGGTCGAGGCAGCTGCCCGGGCCCGGCACACCACGGGGGGTAGGCGCTTGCCGACCCCGGCAGGTCACACCCCGTACGTCATGTCGCAGCAGCAGATATGCCGCAGCGCCCGGCAACAGACCGCTTCACTGGGGAAACGGTCGTCACTCGGGCACCGCGGCATTGCTACGTCGTCGCTGCGTTGGATTTCGCCAACGCACACGTCGTCAGGACGCGAGTACCTCGTCGAGCAGGGCCTCGGCCTTGTCCTCGTTGGTGTTCTCCGCGAGGGCGAGCTCGCTCACCAGAATCTGGCGCGCCTTCGCGAGCATCCTCTTCTCACCGGCGGACAGCCCGCGCTCACGCTCACGCCGCCACAGGTCGCGCACCACTTCGGCAACCTTGATGACGTCGCCGGAAGCGAGCTTCTCAAGATTTGCCTTGTAGCGACGGGACCAGTTCGTCGGCTCTTCGGCATACGGTGCACGAAGCACCTCGAAGACCCGGTCCAGCCCGTCCTGACCAACCACGTCGCGAACGCCGACGAACTCCGCATTGTCCGCTGGCACACGAACAGTCAAGTCGCCCTGGGCGACTTTCAGCACCAAGTAGGTCTTGTCCACGCCTTTGATCTGGCGAGTTTCGATGGCCTCGATCAGCGCGGCCCCGTGATGGGGATAGACCACGGTGTCGCCAACCTTGAACGTCATGTGACAGGTACCCCTTCCGTGGCTATCCATGCTAACACGGGAACGGGCCGTTCTGAATGGCGTTTTCGCAGGTCAGGGCATATCTCGGGGCTTGACAACAGTGACCGGAACGTGCTGCGAAGGGCCTCCGGAGACGGGTATTCGCAGGTCGGAGGGGCTGCACGGGTGAGCGGAAACATGCCCGTCACGTGTCGGGAACCCGGTGATCGACAGGCCGAACGTCCCGTTTTGAGTGGATCCACATGAGCGAGTTCCGCTACTCCGTTCGGCTGCTCCTGGACCCCTCGGACCGATTCCCGAATTGATCACGAGTCGGCGTACTGAACAGTGTGATCAATTCCGCGAGGCCTTCACATTCCCTGCGAATACTGCTTTTCCCCGGGGAGAAACCCATGGGTCGCCACCCGAACGGCCGCTTGCCGAAAATTCCTTCCCTGTTCTTGAGAACGATCGCGGTGAGTTGATCTCGGCGGGTGATCTCGATGAGCGGGCTCGCCGAACCTGCCTCTCGGTAGCGTGTCGCGCGGTCTGTGTTCTCCGGCGCGTTCCGCCGGCCGCTTCTCGGCGGCTCTTGAACCACGGTCAGTTGTCCGTCCGCGACCCCGCTTCCGGGGCGGGGGGACGGAACCCGGGCAGCGGTCGCGAGGGCGCTGATCGCGCTGGGGGCGGGTCGGGTGCGGCGGCGCGAGGACGGCTCGGTAACCTAGCGGCGCTGACACACCCTTAGGGCGGCTTTACGCACCCGTCGTCATGACGCGTACGCAGTGCCGCCCCAGCCGCCCATCCGCGACCGGGCACGCACGTTCGGCCGCCGTAGCTCGTCAAGGAGATGCCGCCGCCGTGAGCCGCAGCCTTCGACGCGGCGTCCTCGCCGCTACCGTCCTTTCGCTCTCGATCGCCACGCTGTCCGCGTGCGGGGCGGGGAACGACGCCCAGACGCTGCAGGTCAAGCCGGACAACGCCGCGACCTCAGTCGGCGACATCAAGCTCCAGAACGTCACCGTCATCACCCAGCCCGATGTGAACGCCAAGGGCCCGGCCGTGGTGGCCGCGACGGTGTTCAACAACGGCGCCAAGGACCAGAAGCTGACCGCGATCTCCGTCGACGGCACCGGCCAGTCGGCCAAGCTCTCGCCCGCCGGCGGTGGCTCGGGCGCGATCTCCGTGCCGGCCGGGGGCTCCGTCGTGCTCGGCGGCAAGGGCAACGCCTCGGCCGTCCTGGCCAGCGGCCGCGAGGCCGTCAAGGACGGGAACGTGCAGCCCCTGACGTTCACCTTCAGCGCCACCGGCAAGGTGAAGACCAGCGCCTATGTCGTCCCGGCGAAGAACTACTTCCAGGGCTACGGCCCCTCGCAGCTGCCGCAGCCGTCCGGCTCGGCGTCTCCGTCCGGCTCCGCCAAGCCGTCGCAGTCGGGCAAGCCGTCGCAGTCGGGCAAGCCGTCCGAGTCGGCCGGCCCGTCCGGCTCCGGCACGCCCTCCGCGTCGGCGCACAGCGGTCACTGACGCCGCCCGCCGCGAGGGCGGGCCGGCTGTCACGGTCAAGCGTCAGGGGCGCCCGTCCGATCCGGAGGGGCGCCCCTGAGGCGTACTACCGCGGCGCACGAGCGGTCACCGCCGAGCGGTGGGTCACCGCTGAGCGGCGGAGGGCTCGCCGTTGGGGTGCGAGGAGCTCACTGCTGCGGTGCGCGTGGCGTGCTGCTCTTTACGGCTCGAACTTGTAGCCCAGGCCACGGACCGTGACGAGATAGCGCGGTGCGCCCGGGTCGGGCTCGATCTTGGCGCGCAGCCGCTTGACGTGCACATCCAGGGTCTTGGTGTCGCCCACGTAGTCGGCGCCCCAGACCCGGTCGATGAGCTGCATCCGGGTCAGCACCCGGCCGGCGTTGCGCAGCAGCATCTCCAGGAGGTCGAACTCCTTCAGGGGCAGGTCGACCTTGCCGCCGGAGACCGTGACGACATGGCGGTCCACGTCCATACGGACCGGGCCGGCCTCCAGGGCTTGCGGGGTGACCTCCTCCGGCTCGCCGCGACGGCGCATCACGGCGCGGATGCGGGCGACCAGTTCGCGGGAGGAGAAGGGCTTGGTGACGTAGTCGTCGGCTCCTATCTCCAGGCCGACGACCTTGTCGATCTCGCTGTCCTTGGCGGTCACCATGATGACGGGGACGTTGGAACGACCCCGCAGTTGGCGGCAGACCTCGGTGCCGGGCAGGCCCGGCAGCATCAGGTCGAGCAGCACGAGGTCGGCGCCGTTGCGCTCGAACTCGTCCAGTCCGTCAGGGCCCGTGGCCGCGATGGCGACCTCGAAACCCTCCTTGCGGAGCATGTACGACAGTGCGTCGCTGAACGATTCCTCGTCTTCGACGACAAGCACTCGGGTCACGGAAGGACCTCCGGGGCTGGGTGAGCAGGAAGCGGATCGTTGAAGGTCTCGTACGGGCGGTCCTCGTCGTCGAGGCCCTCCGCGGAGGGGTCGGCGGGCCGTTCGCGGTCGCGTACGGCACCGGCTTCCGGGAGACGCAGGGTGAAGGTGGAGCCCTGTCCCTCAGCGCTCCACACCGTGACCTCCCCGCCGTGCGAGGCGGCCACATGCTTGACGATGGCGAGGCCGAGACCGGTCCCGCCGGTGGCGCGCGAGCGCGCCGGGTCCACACGGTAGAACCGCTCGAAGACGCGGTCCCGGTCCTTTTCGGATATCCCGATGCCCTGGTCGGTCACCGCGATCTCGATCAGGTCGCCGCCGGGCACGGAAACATGGCGTCCGGCAATCCCGACGCGGGTGCGTGCCGGGGAGTAGTTGACGGCGTTCTCGACGAGGTTGCCCAGGGCCGCGGCGAGCTGGCCGCGGTTTCCCCAGACATGCAGGTCGGCGGTACCGCCGACGGCCATGGTGATCTGTTTCGCGCCGGCCTGCTGGCGGCAGCGGTCCATCGCCTCGGCGACCAGCTCGTCGACCCGGACCGGCTCGGCGTCCTCCAGCGGGTTGTCGTTCTGCACCCGGGAGAGGTCGATGAGCTCCTGGACGAGGTTGGTCAGGCGGGTGGCCTCGTTCTGCATCCGGCCGGCGAAGCGCTCGACGGCCTCGGGGTCGTCGCTGGCGTCCATCACGGCCTCGGAGAGCAGCGACAGGGCGCCGACGGGCGTCTTGAGCTCATGGCTGACGTTGGCCACGAAGTCGCGGCGGACCGCTTCTATCCGGCGGGCCTCCGTGAGGTCCTCGACCAGCAGCAGGACGAGCCGGGAGCCGAGCGGGGCGACTCTGGCGGAGACCGCGAGTGCCTCGCCGCGGCCGGTGCCGCGGCGCGGCAGATCCAGCTCGACCTGGCGTATCTCGCCGTCCCTGCGGGTGTCGCGGGCCATCTGCATCATCGGCTCGACGGCGAGCTTGCCGCCGCGGACCAGCCCGAGGGCGTAGGCGGCGGAGCTGGCCTTGACGACGGCGTCGGCCTCGTCGAGGACCACGGCGGAGGAGCGGAGCACCGAGAGCACGGTGTCGACGCCGGGCGGCAGCACGGCTTCCGTGTGCAGTGAGGTACGGGTGGGCTTGGCCTGGTCGCGCTCACTCCAGCGGAACGCCAGCATGGCGAAGACACCGGTACAGAGCCCGGCGATCGCAGCCACTGCGGCGACGGCCGCGTCCACGTTCATGACTCCAGGTTATGCGCCCGGTCGGACACTTCCCCAGCCGTGCGGGGCTCTGCTCGAACAGCCGTCGCCCAGAGTTCACCGTGACGTCCGCGCTGGTTCACTCCGGAGGCGGGTGCGGGGCGTGCGGCTGCCCGGCGGATGTCCCTAAGGAAACCGGCGCGAGCACCCTGCCGCTCCGGCGCCGGGCCAGGTGAACGGCGCGACCGCCCCCGGGGCAGTGGATGCGTCGCCCAGAGTTCACCTTCACGTCGGTGCCGGTTCACCCTCGGTGGCACCGCAGGTCGCGCAGTACCCGCAGGGTGACGGTGCGGGTGCCGGACCGGTTCCGCACCGACGCGCGGCCGGACACCCTGAGCGACCGAGGGGACACGGCCCCTCTGGAGCACCGGCACCGCGGAGTAACGGCTCCGTGGAGGCACCGCCCCAACGGGGTACGGGCCGCGCGGGCACCGACCGTGAGAGCGTGGGCACAGGTCACCCTGCACCCCGTTCCACCTCCCACCCCACGCCACACCACCACATCGATGCGAGAGAAGGTCACAGATGCGGGACGCGTACCACGAGGAGCTGGATTCGATCGGCGAGGGCCTGGTCGAGATGGCCCGGCTCGTCGGCTCCGCGATCGGGCGCGCCACCACGGCGATACTCGACGCGGACCTCAAGCTGGCCGAGAACGTCATCGCCGCCGACGAGAAGGTCGACGACCTCCAGCGCGACCTGGAGGCACGCGCGATCGCGCTGCTGGCGCGGCAGCAGCCGGTCGCCACCGACCTGCGGATCGTCGTCACCTCACTGCGGATGAGTGCCGACCTGGAGCGCTCCGGCGACCTGGCCCAGCATGTGGCCAAGCTGGCCCGGCTGCGCTTCCCGGAGACGGCCGTGCCGCGCGATCTGCACGCCACCATCCTGGAGATGGGGCAGCTGGCGCAGCGCCTGATGGCCAAGGCCGCCGAGGTCATCATCACCAAGGACGTCGATCTCGCGCTGCAGCTGGAGCAGGACGACGACGCGATGGACATGCTGCACCGCACCCTCTTCCAGCACCTGATGGACGACCGCTGGAAGCACGGCATCGAGACGGCCGTGGACGTGACCCTGCTGGGCCGCTACTACGAGCGCTTCGCGGACCACGCGGTCTCCGTCGCCAAGCGGGTCGTCTACCTCGTCACCGGTGAGCACGCGGACGAGATCGCCCCGCCGACGGCGGTGGAAGGCGCGTAACCGCGGCAGCGGGAGGAGGGCGCGAGTCCGCCCCGTGAGCCGCCGTGCGCCGTTGACGTGTGCCTCCACGCGCCGTTGACGCGCCTTGTCTCCCGGGCTTGCAATGGGCACCAGGTGACCCCTAGGAGGCAATGCATGGCACCCATGGCGGACTCCCCCAACCCCGCGCCCGACGCCCCGACGGCCGTCGAGCGTCCACGGCTCCCCCTGCTCGGCGCCTGCGGCTGCGGCTCCGGCTGCAGCTGTGGTTGTCAGTCGGGTGGACCGTGCCAGTGCGGCGGCGGCTGCTAGCGACCGTCACGGACCGCGCCACTACGGCACAGCGCCACTGCGGCCCCGACCGGATGATCTTCCGGTCGGGGCCGCAGCCGTGTTCCGGAGCTGCCGGGCCCTCCCCGCGGGCCGTCCGCGGAGCCGGTCACATGGTGACGGACAGCGGATGGATCTCGTCCGCTTTATGGCCGGTGCGCTCGTGGATGCGCTGCACGGCTCCCGCCGAGGGCGCTTCCGACAGACAGAAGACATCGCCCGAGTCGGTGTCGGCCCAGGCGTGTTCGAAGGTCACGCCTTCCTCGCTCTGGATGGCGAGGTCGGCCTGGTGCGCCGCGTTGAGCTGGTCGGGCGTAAGGCCCTTCATCCCGCGATGGATGTCCATGAACTTGGGCATCGGGCTCATCCTTCCGGTTGCAGACGAATGCGGCCCCTCTTCCATGCTGCATCCCCCGGCCCAGGCCGCATCTACAGACACCGGCCGCCACCACGGCGCACCAGCACACAAAGCCCCCCGCCGGCGGCGAAGCCGCAGACGGGGGGCGTGCAGTGCGGGGTGTTACTTCTTCTTGCCCTGGTTCTTCACTGCCTCGATGGCGGCCTTGGCGGCCTCCGGGTCGAGGTAGGTGCCGCCGCGCTTGACCGGGCGGAAGTCGGCGTCCAGCTCGTAGGCGAGCG
The DNA here is from genome assembly GCF_053611685.1 of Streptomyces sp. NPDC054786. Lineage (NCBI taxonomy): Bacteria > Bacillati > Actinomycetota > Actinomycetes > Kitasatosporales > Streptomycetaceae > Streptomyces > Streptomyces sp. NPDC054786. Next base: position 80,412 of record NZ_JBSHAW010000042.1, read on the forward strand.
GGATGCCGGTGGGGATGTTCAGGCCGGCGATGTCCTCGTCGGAGATGCCGTCGAGGTGCTTGACCAGGGCGCGCAGCGAGTTGCCGTGGGCGGCGACCAGGACCGTCTTTCCGGCGCGGAGGTCCGGGACGATGCCGTCGAACCAGTACGGGAGCATGCGGACGACGACGTCCTTGAGGCACTCCGTCTGCGGGCGCAGCTCCGGCGGGAGCCCGGCGTAGCGCGGGTCGAAGAACTGGGAGTACTCGGCGTCGCGGTCGAGCGGGGGCGGCGGGGTGTCGTACGAGCGGCGCCAGAGCATGAACTGCTCCTCGCCGAACTCGGCCAGGGTCTGCGCCTTGTCCTTGCCCTGCAGCGCACCGTAGTGGCGCTCGTTCAGCCGCCAGCTGCGGTGGACCGGGATCCAGTGCCGGTCGGCGGCGTCCAGGGCCAGCTGCGCGGTGCGGATGGCGCGCTTCTGGAGGGAGGTGTGCACTACGTCAGGGAGCAGGCCGGCGTCCTTGAGCAGCTCTCCGCCGCGGACTGCCTCCTTCTCGCCCTTCTCGTTGAGATTGACGTCCACCCAGCCGGTGAACAGGTTCTTCGCGTTCCACTCGCTCTCGCCGTGGCGGAGGAGGATCAGCTTGTACGGTGCGTCGGCCATGGCGTCGAGCGTAATCCAAGTCCGCACTGCGCCTTGCGCGGGTCCAGGACCTGGGCATCTCGGTGTGGTTTGACGCTTCCCGTCAAATGAGTGGCGGTGGGGACCCCTTCATATGTAGGTTGCGCATGTCGCTTGCACCACTTACATGCCGGAGTCGGACGTACCCACCCGCCCCTCCGTAGGCACCGCTCACGTGCGCCCGCGCCCGTCCGCATCGCCACCACTCCGCCCGCTCGCCTCCTTCCGCACGCCGCAGCACCACTCAACGGGGGAACTGTCATGTCCGCATCCATATCGAGGCCCTCCGGACCGGCCCGGCTCAGGCAAGCCGCCAGGGAGAGCGTCTCCGGTCTCCCCCGGCAGTTCTGGTGGCTGTGGACCAGCACCTTGATCAACCGGCTGGGCGCGTTCGTCGCCACCTTCCTCGCCCTCTATCTGACCGTCGCGCGCGGCTACTCGGCCTCGTACGCGGGACTGGTCGGTGCGCTGTACGGCCTGGGCGGAGTCATCTCGTCCGTGGGCGCCGGGGTGCTGACCGACCGGCTCGGCCGCCGGCCCACCATGCTGATGGCCCAGCTGTCGACGGCAGCCTCCGTGGCGCTGCTCGGCTTCATGGAGAACCCGGTCGCCATCGCGGCGGTGGCGGGCGTGGTCGGCATGGCGACCAACGCCTCCCGCCCCGCCGTACAGGCGATGATGGCGGACATCGTCGCCCCCGAAGACCGCGTCCGCGCCTTCTCCCTCAACTACTGGGCGATCAACCTCGGCTTCGCCGTCTCCTCCACCGCCGCCGGACTCATCGCCCAGCACGGCTACTTGGCCCTCTTCCTGGGCGAATCCACGCTCGTGCTGGCCTGTGCGCTGGTCGTCTTCTGGAAGCTCCCCGAATCGCGCCCCGCCGCGGGCGCACCGGACGGCCCGGACGGCGCCGACGGCGCGGCCCACGCCCCCGTCTCCATGCGGACCGTCCTGCGCGACGGCCGCTTCATGACCGTCGTCGGCCTCAACCTGCTGCTCGCCCTGCTGTTCCAGCAGGCGTATGTCTCGATGCCCGTGTCGATGGGTCAGGACGGCTTCTCCAGCGCCGACTTCGGCCTGGTCATCGCGGTCAACGGGGTCCTCATCGTGCTGCTGCAGATCCCGGTGACGCGCTTCATCGAGCACCGCAGCCCGGCCATGCTCCTCATCGGCTCGGCGCTGCTCGCCGGTTACGGCTTCGGGCTGACCGCGCTGGCGGGCTCGGTCGCCATGTACGCGGTCGCCGTCACCGTCTGGACCCTCGGCGAGATCATCAACTCCCCCACCCAGATGGGCCTGGTGGTGCGCCTCTCGCCGCTGCACGGCCGCGGCCGCTACCAGGGCATGTACACCCTGTCGTGGTCCGTCGCCTCCCTGGCGGCCCCTCTGCTCGGCGGCGTGGTGATCGACCACTACGGCGCCGATGCGCTGTGGGCCGGCTGCGCCGTCGTCGGCACGGTGGCGGCCATGGGCTACGGGCTGCTGCTGCGGAGCCTGCCGGGGCGGGCCCGGGCGGGGAAGGTGGCCTCGTCCACGGCAGGGCAGGGGGACACCGCCACGGCGGAGACGGCCGGGACGGCGCCCTCTCCGGTGCCCGGCACGGAGACCGGGGCACCGGCGGGGGCGAACGAGCCGGCGGGGGCCGGCGAGCCGGTGGCGTAGGGGAACGCGCCGCGGCGGCACCGCAGCGGCCGCATGTGCCCCCGCAGGTCGGGGACCGGTCCGCCGAAATGCCGTCGAGACCCGGCGCCGGCGCGGCTACGCTCGCCGCATGTCCCATGGGAAAACGTCGTACGTCTGCCTGCCCTGCCGGGCGTCCTACAAGCAGCCGTACCTCGGCGACCGGGAACGCCGCTGCCCGCGCTGCGCGAGGCCGCTGATCCACGCCGGTTCCGCGTTCGCGCCGCCGCGCCGCCGCGACACCGCGGGCTGGCGCGTGCTCGCGGTGCTGCTGAACGCGGGCGTCAACTTCCACAAGAGCTGCTGCGGCGGGCCGGGTTACCGTCCCCGCACCCTCGGCGAGGTGCGGGAGCGGATGGCCTACGCGCGGGCCACCGGCGAGCCGTTCGCCCGCGCGCTGGTGCGGTACGAACTGCCGTAGGGCCTGTCTTCAAAGTCCCGTCGTTCGCCCGTAGGGCGGGCCTCGCGGCGTCTGGTGCGTGCGATCGCAAGGCGGAGGGTCGTCCCGGTACTGGATGTACCGGGATGATCCCGACAACGCAGCGAGCGTGCGTGCCAGACGCCGCGAGGCAGACGGGACTTTGAAGACAGGCCCTAGCCGGGTACGGGTCCCCGGCCGGCCCGTACGGCTAGGGCGTGTCGTTTGGATCATGGCGGGCTCGCGGGGTCTGGCACGCACGCTCGCCGCGTTGTCGTCACTCGCCGACGCTCCGCGTCGACTCC
>NZ_JBSHAW010000043.1:0-83130 GCF_053611685.1 Streptomyces sp. NPDC054786
GGTCCCCGCCTGCCCTCGGCGTCAGAAGACGAACGGTCCCGGGGACTGCGGAGACGTGGCATTGCAGGTGGCCGTGACGCCGAACACCACGACCTTCAGGGACGTGGCCTCCAGGCTGTCGCCCGCGGCGACCGTGCCGCTGAGCGGACCGGTGGAGACCTCGCTGCCGGCCGGGATCGCCGGGTTGGAGCTGCCGCTGAACTCCGTGGTCCCGGAGCCGTTCTTGGTGAGGGTCAGCGTGGAGCTGACCGAGTTCGCGCCGATGTCTATCGGTGAGGTGATCGCCGACGTGGCCAGGCTGATGGTCGCGGCCGTGCCGTCCTGGGTGGCGGTGAGCGTCGCCGTGCCGGAGCCGAAGCTACCGCAGTCGAACGAGAGGGTGGCGGTGTCGGGGGTCACCGCGGTGGCGGCCGGCGCCATCGCGAGCGTGCCCGCGGCGGCGACGGCGACGGCGAGTGCCGAACCAAATCCGAGCGTGCCTGGTCTGAGGTGTCTCATGGGGGTACCGCCTTCTTGAGGGGGGTGCAGGCCCATGGCACCGGTCGCCGGGAGGTATGCGAGGGAACGACTGGCGGCCACGTGGGGGCCCGCGGTCGGGCCCCGTGCCGGCCACCGTCCAGATCTGACGGATGGTCAGCGACCTGAATCGCTGACCATTGAGGCACGCGCCCCTGAAGAGAGCAAGGCAGACACCTCATGATTTTTGACGTGTCTGCGCCAATGGACGGTCGGCGCCCTGGACCGCGGCAAACGTCGCCTGGCCCCGCGCTACCCCGCCTCACTTCGGTGCAGGAAGCTCCGGATGTCGCCAGGACCGTCGAGTGCCCGCCCGTCCACGTCCGTTGGATCCGCCTCCGCACGCGCCGCCAACGACTCCGCGAGCGCAAGGGCTTGTTCGCCGAGATATCCGAAACGTCGGGCCGTGTGTCCCACCGGCCTGCGGACGAACGACGGGACTTTGCGGACCGGCCTCAGGAACGCCGCGACCGCCGCCCCAGCCAGGTCTGGACGACCACCACCACGACCAGGAATCCGCCACTGACCACCTGTTGGTAGGCGGAGTCCAGGGAGCCGATCTGGTTGATGACGTTCTGGATGACCTTCAGCAGCAGGACGCCGGCCAGTGCGCCGCTGACCGAACCCGAGCCGCCGGCCAGCAGGGTGCCCCCGATGACCACGGCGGAGATCGCCTCCAGTTCCATGCCGGTGCCCAGGATGGTGACGCCGGACGCGAGCCAGGCGGCGTTCAGGGCACCCGCCAGACCCGCGAGCCCGCCGGAGAGGGTGTAGACGACCACTTTGGTGCGGGCCACGGGTGTGCCCATCAGGGCGGCGGCGTCCTCGTTGCCACCGACGGCGTAGACCCGCTGGCCGAAGCGCGTACGGCGGAGCAGCACCGCGCCCGCGGCGAAGAGCACACAGGTGATCCACGCCGGGATGCCCAGCCCCAGGAACGTGCCCTGGCCCAGGCGGGCGAAGAACGAGCCCTTGGCGACCAAGTACGTGGTGGCGCCCTCGTCGGTGACGGCGAGCAGCAGGCCCCGGGCGGCGAGCATCGCGGCCAGCGTGACGATGAACGGAGCCAGCCGCAAGCGGGCGATCAGCACCCCGTTCACCAGCCCGAACAACCCGCAGACGGCGAGCGGCAGGGCCAGCGCGACAGCAGTGCCGTACTGCGAGCCCCAGGCCGCCAGGACACCGCCGAGGGCGAAGAGGGAACCGACGGACAGATCGATGCCACCGGTGACGATCACCAAGGTCATGCCGAGCGCGACCACCGCCAAGAAGGCGGCGGAGACCGCCATGTTCTGGAGGTTGTCGGTGGTGGCGAAGGTGTCGAAGGTGAGCGAGGCGATGAGGACGAGGAGCAAGAGCGCGGCGAGCGCGCCGTGTTGCCGGGTGAGGTCGCTGAACTGTTCGGCGCGACGGCCGGCGGGCGGTACGAGGGGTGGCGCGGCGGCCGGCCTGCCGGTGCGTACCGGGGTGCGCACAGAGATCATCGTTTTCCCCGCTCCCGTGCCGCGTGCACCGCGAGCACGATGACGATTGCCTGCGCGATCTGGGTCCAGGACGGCGGCAGATCGTGCTTGATCAGGGTGGCGGTGAGCAGCTGGATGAGGACGGCGCCGGCGACCGTACCGCCGATCCGGACCCGGCCGCCGCTGAGTGGCGTACCGCCGACCACCACCGCGGTGATCGCGGACAGTTCCATGAGAGTGCCGAGCGAGGTGGGATCGCTGGCCGTCAGGCGGGCGGTCGCCAGCACCCCCGCGAGCCCGGCGAGTGCCCCGGAGCTGACGTAGACCAGCACCAGCACCCGGCGGACGGGGAGTCCGGCCAGCGCCGCGGCCGGCCGGCTGTCGCCGATGGCCAGCAGCCGTCGACCGAAGACGGTGCGCCGTACGACGAAGCCGGTCAGCAGGGCCAGTGCCGCGGCGATCAGGACGAGGTAGGGGACGCCGGCCACCGAGCCCGACCCCAGGCGGGCCATGCCGGGGTCGCGGACGTCCTTGAGCTGTGGCAGCAGCACCAGTGCCAGGCCGCGGCCGCCGACCATCAGGGCGAGGGTGGCGACGATGGGCTGTACCCCGGCAAAGGCGACCAGCGCGCCGTTGGCCAGCCCGACGGCGATCCCGCCGGCCACGGCGACGAGCAGCGCGATCCACGGACCGTAGCCGAGATAGAGCGAGACCAGGGAGGTGGCGAGCGCCATCACGGAGCCCACGGAGAGGTCGATGCCCTCGCTGCCGATGGCCAGCGCCATACCGAGCGCGACGATGAGGACGGGAGCGACCTGGACGGCCTGGGTACGGAGGTTCTCGCCGGTCAGGAAGTGCGGGGTGAGGGCGATATTGACCAGGAGCAGGACGGCGACGCCCAGGTAGACGCCGTATTCCTGGAGCCCGCGCAGCAGAGCGGCGCGGTCGGTGGGCAGGCGGCGCAGCGCCAGATCAGCCATGGTCGACGGCCTCCTCGGCGGACGGGTCGGACGGTGCGGTGGTGGCGGGCGCGTCGCCCGCCGCTTCGGCGATGGCGCGCATCAGGCGGTCCTCGGTGACCTCGTCGCCGGCCAGTTCCCCCACCACCGCGCCGTCCTTGAGGACCACGACCCGGTCGGCGCCCTCGATCAGCTCCTCCACGTCGGAGGAGATCAGCAGCACGCCCAGGCCGTCCGCGGCGAGTTCGTCGATCAGCCGCTGGACCTCCGCCTTGGCGCCGACGTCGATCCCGCGGGTGGGTTCGTCCAGCAGCAGAACCCTGGGGTGCATGGCGAGCCACCGGGCGAGCAGGACCTTCTGCTGGTTGCCGCCGGAGAGTTCGCCGACCTTCTGGTCCGGGCCGGACGCCTTGATGTTCAGCCGCTGTACGAAGGTGTCCACGACGCGGTCGAGCCGGGGACGGGAGACCAGGCCGAAGCGGGTCAGCCGGGGCAGTGCGGCCAGCGCGATGTTCTCGCGTACCGAGAGCCCCGGCAGGATGCCCTCGGCCTTGCGGTCCTCGGGCAGCAAGCTGATGCCGGCGCGGAGGGCCGCTGCGGTGGAGCCGGTGCGGACCGGGAGCCCGGCGACGGTGATCCGGCCGGACGCCGGCAGCGCACCGGCGATGGCCTTGACGGTCTCGCTCCGGCCGGAGCCGAGCAGGCCGCCCAGGCCCACCACCTCGCCGGGACGGACCGCGAGCGAGACCCCGCGCAGGCGGTGCGGGACGGTCAACTCCGTTGCGGTGAGCAGGGGTTCGCGGACCGTCATGGCGCTCGTGCCGCTGAATTCGGTGACGCCCTCGGTGCGCACCTCTCCCATGTCGCGGCCGAGCATCAGGGAGACCAGGCGCAGCCGGTCGAGGCCGGCCAGCGGCCCGGTGTGCACGGTGCGCCCGTCGCGGAGCACGGTGACGGAGTCGCAGATGGCGTAGAGCTCGTCGAGGCGGTGACTGACGTAGACCACCGCGACGCCTTGTTCCCGCAGCGTGCGGATGACGCCGAAGAGGGTCGCCACCTCGCGCGGTTCGAGGGAGGAGGTGGGCTCGTCCATGATGACGACCCGTGCATCCAGCGCCCGGGCGCGCGCCAGGGCCACCATTTGCTGGGCGCCGACTCCCAGTGTGTGCAGGGGTTTTCGGACCTTGACGTGGACGCCCAGCTCGTCGAGCGCGGCACCGGCGGCGCGGTGCATCCGGCCGAAGTCGATCAGTCCGAGGCGGGTGCGCGGCTCGCGGCCCAGGAAGAGGTTGCGGGCCACGCTCATCAGGGGGATGAGATTGACCTCCTGGTAGATGGTGGAGATCCCGGCCTTCTGGGCGTGCAGCGGGGTGGCGAAGCGGACCGGTGCGCCGCGGTGGCACAGGGCACCGCGGTCGGGCCGGTGGACGCCGGTGAGCACCTTGATGAGGGTGGACTTCCCCGCGCCGTTCTCCCCCACCAAGGCGTGCACCTCACCGGCCCGTACGGCGAAGTCCACCCCGTCCAGGGCCAGTACGCCGGGAAAGGTCTTGGTCAGACCCCGTACGGCGAGCACCTCGGGGCGCTCCCCGGGCCGTTCGTCCTGCGGCGTCCGCTGACGTGGATGCATCGTCAGAACGCCTTGCCGAGGCCCGACTTGGCGTTGTCGCCGGTGTAGGCGCGGTCGCGGATGACGATGTCCTGGGACACCTTCTTGCCCTGGGTGAAGTCCTGCAGCGTCCGGAAGGCGAGCGGCCCGAAGCGCGGGTTGGACTCGATGACCCCGTCGATCCATCCGTCGACGATCCCCTGCACGGCGTTCCGGGTGCCGTCCACGGTGACGATCTTGGCTGCGCCGGCCTTCTTGCCCGCTCCCTTGAGCGCGTTGACGGCGCCCAGGCCCATCTCGTCGTTCTCCGCGTAGATGCCGGTGATGCCGGGCTTGGACTGGATGAGCTGCTCGGTGACCTGCTGGCCCTTCTCGCGGGCGAAGTCGCCGGTCTGCCGGAAGACCACCTTCAGGCCGGGGGCCTTGGCCTTGATCCGGTCCTCGAAGCCCTTGGTGCGTTCGGTGGTGACGTTGTTGCCGGCCGCGCCGAGCAGAATCGCGATATCGCCCTTGCCGCCGGTCGCCTCGATCATCCGGTCGGCGGCGCGCCGGCCCTGGGCGACGAAGTCGGAGCCGATGAAGCTGACATAGTCCTTGCAGGCCTTGGCGTTGATCTTGCGGTCGATGGTGACGAGGGGGACGTGCCGGGCGGCCGCCGCACGGAGCACCGGCTCCCAGCCGTCGGAGTTCAGCGGGGCGATCACCAGCAGGTCCACGCCCTTGGCCAGCAGGTCCTGTACGTCGCTGATCTGCCTGGAGAACTGCGACTGGGCGTTGGCGGTGAGCAGCTGGATGCCGCGCCGCTCGGCCTCGGCCTTGATCGAGGCGGTCTCGGCGATCCGGAAGGGGTTGGCCTCCTTCTCGGACTGGGAGAAGCCGACCTTGGCGCTCTTCAGGTCGAGTTTCTTGCCACCGTAGGCGTCGAGGGTGCAGCCGGCCTTGCTGCCGGCGGACGGACCCTGGACGGCCTGCCCTCCACCGGAGCCCTGGGAGGAGGCCGGCGCCGCGCCGTCGTCCTCGGACTTGGCGCAGGAGCTGGCGGTCAGGGCCAGGCACAGGGCGAACCCGGTGACCAGTGCGGAACGGTGGCGACGAGCGTACGGCTGCATGGCAGAACCCCATCTCGGGCGGTCAAGTCCGTTGTCCGCAGCGATATTTATAACGTTGCAAGGGGCGCTGTAAACCCTTCGGACAGTCCGCGTGCAGGGGATGCGCCGCCGGCCTTCAGCCCCGTCCCAGCGTGCTCTCCCGTGCCACCAGGGTGAATTCCGGCTGGAGTTGGCGCGGCCCGCCGCCCTCCCCGGTCAGACCGGCGATGACCGACTCCACCGCGAGCCGGGCGATCGCCTGCTTGTCCGGCGCGACGGTGGTCAGCGTGACGGCGCCGTACCGCCCCTCGGTGATGTCGTCGAACCCGACCACCGCGACATCCTCCGGCACCCGCAGCCCCCGCTCGAAGAGCACCCGCATCGCGCCGATCGCGATCAGGTCGTTGTACGCGAACACCGCGTCCGGCCGCTGCCCGGAATCCAGCAGGGCCGCCATCGCCCCCGCCCCGTCGGCACGGCCCCAGCCGTGGGTGTGGCCGATCAGGCCGGTGTCGTCCGCGATGCCGGAGGCGGCCAGCTCCGTCTGCCAGCCCAACTGCCGCAGATGCGCGGGCTGGTGCGTACGGTCCCGGCGGGCGCCGAGGAAGGCAATCCTGCGCCGTCCGAGGTCGAGCAGATGGCGCACCCCGGCGCGGGCGCCGGCGATGTTGTCGATCGCGATGTGGTCGTAGGGGAGGTCGTAGCGACGCTCGCCGAGCAGCACCAGCGGGGCGTCGTCCCGGCGGGCCCGCAGATCCTCGGTCTCCAGCTCGATGGGGCTGAGGATCAGCCCGTCGATGACCCGCGCGCTGAAGCCCTGGCTGACCAGGATCTCCCGCTCGCGCAGCCCGCCGGTGTGGTCGAGCAGGACGGTGTAGTCGTGCCGGGCCGCCGCATCGATCACGGCCCCGGCCAGCTCGGCGAAGTACGGGTTGCCCAGCTCCGGCAGGGCCAGCGCGATGATGCCGGTGCGGCCCTTGCGCAGGTGGCGGGCGGTGAGATTGGGCCGGTAGCCCAGCTCGTCGATGGCCTGCTGGACCCGCGTCCGCATGGCGGGCGTGACGTGCTGATAGTTGTTCACCACGTTCGACACGGTCTTGATCGAGACACCCGCGCGCCGCGCCACGTCCTTGAGGCTGACCCTCATCGGCACTTCCTCCCGCACCGGTCCGGCGCCCCGGAACCGGTCGTTGTCATGACCCTGGACAGGGTGCAGACGGCGTGCTGTCATGCCAACTGCCCTTGTTTCCAACGTTATACAAGATGCCGGAAGCAAGGGGCAGAGCCGGAAGACACCCGACCTCGGAGGTCCTGTGCGTTCTCCGTTCCCGTCCCACCGGACCGGCCGCTCCCGTCGACGACGCGGCCGCAGACCCCTGGGCGCAGCACTCGCGGCCACTCTCGCCGCGGCACTGCTCACCCTCGCCCCCGGCGGCTCCAGCGCCTCCGCTGCCGCCGACGCCCCGCCCGTGGTCCACGGCCTGAAGGGCGACTACTACACCCAATCCGCCCCGGGGGCCTTCGACTTCCACCAGCTGAAGGCGACGGCGGTCGACCCCCTGATCGACTTCGCGACCCTGGAATCCAGGCTCCAGCAGGCCACCGGCCGGGCCGACGACGACACCGTCCGCTGGACCGGCAAGCTCACCCCCGACACCAGCGGCGCCCACACCTTCGCGATGACCGGCGACAACGGCTTCCGGCTCTGGATCGACGGCAAACTCGCCATCGACCACTGGGTCGACGACTGGGACACCGAGCAGACCTCGCCCGCCCTCGACCTCCGGGCCGGCCACGCCTACGACATCAAGATCGAGTACTTCGAGCACTACGGCGGCTCTAACCTGCACCTGAAGTGGACCCCGCCCGGCGGCACGAAGACCCCGGTCCCGCAGTCCGCGTTCACCCTCCCCGACGGCTTCGACTACGACGGCCCCACCAGCGCCGCCGTCCAGCCCGACGGCCGCACGCTCAAGCTGGACTTCGCCAAGGACCTCGTCACCCCGCCGGCCTCCCTCACCGACCACCTCGACGCCGTGATCGGCGGCGCGCAGTGGCCGCTCGGCAGGGCGACGGTGGATCCCGCCGATCCTTCCACGCTGCTGATCGCGCTGGAGGAACCGGTCGTCGGGCACGGGGGCCAGGCCGATCTGCACTACGACGGCAAGGGCGGACTGTCCGCCACGGACGGCACGGCCATCGCCGCGTACTGGGCCACCGGCACCAACGAGTCCACCTATCAGCTGCGCACCAAGTGGGCCGACGAGGTCGGCCCCCGCAACGCCCACCCCGAGTACCCGCGCCCGCAGCTCACCCGCGACAAGTGGCGCAACCTCAACGGGGAATGGGAGTTCGCTGCGGCGGACAAGGGCGCGGCACCGCCCGTCGGCAAGCGGCTCAAGGAGAAGATCCTGGTGCCCTACCCGGTGGAGTCGCAGCTCTCCGGGATCGAGCGGCACGAGGACCGGATGTGGTACCGCCGGACCTTCACCGTCCCCGCCGACTGGCAGGTCGGCCGCTCCCGGCGGCTCGCGCTCAACTTCGGTGCGGTGGACTGGCAGGCCGAGGTGTACGTCAACGGCAGGAAGGTCACCGCACACCGGGGCGGCTACGACCACTTCTCCGTGGACATCACCGACGCGCTGAAGCCCGGCCGCACCCAGGAGCTGATCGTCGGCGTCTACGACCCGACGGACGCGAAGGACGGCGAGAACCCGCCCGTCGGCAAGCAGCGGCTGGATCCCAGCGGCATCTGGTACACCGCCTCCTCCGGCATCTGGCAGACGGTGTGGATGGAACCGGTCGCCGACGACCACACGGACAGCCTCAAGCTCACCCCCGACGTTCCCGGCGGCACGGTGTCGGTCGAGGCACGCGGGGTGCGCGCCGGGGTCCCGGCGACCGCCGTCGCCTACGACGGCAAGCGCGAGGTCGGCCGGGCGAGCGGCCGCACCGGTACACCGCTCACGGTCCCGGTGCCGAAGGCGCACCTGTGGTCCCCGGACGACCCGCACCTGTACACGGTCAAGGTGACCATCGGCTCCGGCGCGGGCGCGGACCGGACCGGCAGCTACTTCGGGATGCGCGAGATCGGCGTCAAGAAGATCGACGGCACGCCGCGTACGGTCCTCAACGGCAAGCCGGTCTTCTCGATGGCCACCCTCGACCAGGGCTTCTGGCCGGACGGGCTGTACACCGCACCGACCGACGAGGCGCTCGCGTACGACCTGAAGATGCACAAGGCGATGGGCTTCAACGCGGTGCGCAAGCACATCAAGGTGGAGCCGGACCGCTGGTTCTACTGGGCGGACAAGCTGGGCCTGATGGTGTGGCAGGACATGCCGGCCATGAACACCGTCGAGCCGGACCGGCCGGCCCGCACGGAGTACGAGCACGAGATGAAGCAGATGATCGACCAGCACAGCAGCAGTCCCTCGGTCATCATGTGGGTCACCTTCAACGAGGGCTGGGGACAGTACGACCAGGCCCGCATCGCCACCCAGGCGAAGTCCTGGGACCCGACCCGGCTGGTGAACAACATGAGCGGGCTCAACTGCTGTGGCGCGCACGACGGCGGCAACGGCGATGTGGCCGACGCCCACGGCTATCCGAGCCCGCAGCTGCCCGCGGCGGACGGCACCCGCGCGCTGGTCAGCGGGGAGTACGGCGGGCTGGGACTGGCGGTACCAGGCCACGCCTGGCCGGTGCAGCACACCTATGTCGGCGTGGACCAGGCCGAGTACACGGACGACTATCTGGCCGAGCTGGCCCACGTCCGCAAGCTCGCCTGCCAGGGCGGCAATGGCGCCGTCTACACCCAGATCAGCGATGTGGAGGGCGAGTTGAACGGTCTGATGACCTATGACCGCAAGGTGATCAAGCCCGATGTGGGGCGGCTGGCGGCGGCGCACCGCGCGCTGATCTCGGATGCGTCCGATCCCGCCTCGATGTCCTGCGGCACCCCGTGACGGAGCGCGGAAGCCGCTGAGCGCTTCGCCCGGTCGCGCTCCCGCACACCCGGCACGTCCGGCCCCCGCACGCACTCGCGACGGCCCGCACCCGGCCCGCGACGGGGGCCGGACGTGCCGGAGTTACCGCCGCGCCACCTCTTGACGCGCACCTGACCGGCCCCAAGAATGAGCGCGCCCTGACAACGTTGTCGAACCGTGCGGCCGTGTGCGCCATCGCACGCCCGACGGGCCGCTCGGCGACCCGATCCCGGAGGTCCGGATCCATGCCATGGCTCAGTCGCACCCGGCTGCGTACCGCGGGCGCGGTGCTGGCGGCCGCGCTCATCGGGAGCGCGCTCGCAGCCCCCGCCGCGCAGGCGGAGCCGCCCGGCGGCCCGCTCACCGACCTGGTCAACCCGTTCATCGGCAGCCGGAACGACGGCAACACCTACCCGGGCGCGGCCGTCCCGTTCGGCATGGTGCAGCTCTCCCCCGACACCGGCCACACCACCGGCTACGGCTACGACGACGACCACATCCGCGGCTTCAGTTCGGTGCACATCTCCGGCGTCGGCTGCGGGCTCGGCGGTGATCTGCCGGTGCTGCCCACCACGGGCGACATCACCGAGACCGACTATGCGAAGTACGCGGCCGGCTACGGCCATGACGACGAGTCGGCCCGGCCCGGCTACTACCGCGTCGGCCTGACGTCCTACGGCGGGATCACCGCCGAGCTGACCGCCACCGCCCGCACCGGCCGACAGCGCTACACCTTCCCGGCCACCGACAAGGCCAATGTGCTGCTCAACGCGGGCCAGTCGCTGCACAAGACGGTCTCGACGCGGGTCGAGGTGCTGGATTCCCGCACCATCCGCACCGCCATCACCGGCCGCGGCTTCTGCCAGGACACCAAGCCGTACACCGTCTACACGATCACCCGCTTCGACCGGCCGTTCGCGTCGTACGGAACCTGGGACGGCGACAAGGTGACGGCCGGCTCCAAGGACTCCACCGCCACCGGCCGGCACGGCGCCTATGCCCGTTTCGACACCCGCAAGGACCGCACCGTCGAGGCGACCACCGCGCTCAGCTATGTGGACGCGGCGGGTGCGGCCCGCAATCTGCGGGCCGAGGGCGGCGGTTCCTTCGACCGTACGAAGGCAGCGGCCGATGCCGCATGGGAGCGGCGGCTCGGACTGGTGAAGGCCCAGGGCGGGGACAAGACGCTGCGCCGCACCTTCTACTCCTCCCTCTACCGGTCCTTCCTCGCGCCGAACATCGGCAGTGACGTGGACGGCCGCTACACAGGCTGGGACCAGCGGACCCATCGCGCCAGGGGCTTCACCTACTACCAGAACTGGTCGCTGTGGGACACCTATCGCACCCAGGCGCAGCTGCTGGCGCTGCTGGCGCCGCAGGAGTCCCGCGATATGGCGCTGTCGGTCCTGCGGATCGACAAGGAGAGCGGCTGGCTGCCCAAGTGGGGCTACGGAACGGTCGAAACGAACATCATGACCGGCGATCCGGTCACTCCGTTCCTCACCAATGCCTATCAGCAGGGGCTGTTGCGGGGCCATGAGGAGGAGGCGTACGCGGCGCTGAAGAAGAACGCCGACGGCGTGCCGCCGGCCGATGCGCCGGCCGTCGGACGGGAGGCCAATGCGCAGTACCTGAAGGACGGCTTCGCCCCGTACCTCAAGGGCCGTCCGCACGCCAAGCCCGGCGACTCCGACTTCGACCACGGCGCCTCGGCCACCCTCGAATACGCCCTGTCGGACGCGATGCTGGCACAGATGGCACGCGATCTGGGGCACGGCGAGGACGCCGACCGGTATGCGGCCCGCGCCCAGAACTACCGCAAGATCTTCGACAGTTCGACCGGCTTCTTCCGGGCCCGCGACGGGAAGGGCGCCTTCGCCGGGCCCGCCGATCCGGCCAAGAGCGAGGGCTTTCACGAGGGCACGTCCTGGCAGTACCAGTGGCTGGTTCCGCAGGATCTGCCGGGGATGCTGAAGCTGATCGGCGGCAAGGACAAGGCCGATGAGCGTCTCGACTCGTTCTTCGCCTACCCGAAGCTGCTGCAGGACCCGGAGAAGACGGCCCGTGAGGTATGGGTCAACGGGCCGTACGACTACTACAACGCGGACAAGTACAACCCGCAGAACGAGCCCGATCTCATCGCTCCGTACACCTATCTCTCCACCGGCCGCCCCTGGAAGACCACGGACGTGGTGCATGCGGCGCTGACGCTGTTCACCGACGCCCCCACCGGGATGACCGGGAACGACGATCTGGGGACGATGTCGGCGTGGATGGTGCTCTCCTCGATCGGGGTGTTCCCGGTGCAGCCGGGCACCGACAGCTGGGGGCTGAGCACGCCGGTCTTCGACCGGGTGGACCTGACCCTGGACCGGCGCTACTACCCGGCCGGGCACTTCACCGTCACCGCACCCGGTACGTCCACCACCGACCGCTATGTGCAGTCGGTACGCCTGGACGGCGCCGGACATGACCGGACGTACCTCACCACCGATGAGCTGCGTTCGGGCCGTGAACTCGCCTTCACCGTGGGCCCGAAGCCCTCCCGCTGGGGCACCGGCGACCATGCCGCACCGCCGCCCGTGGGCACCTCATCCGCGCAGCAGCAGCCTGGTCGCCAGCGCTGAGATCACCACGCACGGCGGAGAGCAGCGCGGTCGGGATCTGTCTGGTGCCGCGGCCGGCGCCGGTGCCGCGGCAGTACCCGGTCGTCCGGGTCCCGCTGCGCGGCGAGCCCCTGCCGGTTTTTGGCGGTTCGTGGCGGCCGTCCGCCCGCGGAAGTGAGCGGCAGCCCCCGTTCGCCCGCGGGCTGGCGGCGCTGCGCGCGGCCGCGGGCGAACGGGAGGCGAAGGGGGCCTGAGGAAGGCCCGGGTACGGACGTCAGTCCTGGAGGGCCTGCCAGAACTCGTCGAAGGACATCCGGCCGTCGCTGTCGGTGTCCTTGGCCTTGATGACCGCCTCGGCGACCGGGCCGGTGACGAACGGGTCGCCCATCTCGGCCATCGCGTGCTTGAACTCCTCCGGCGTTACCTGGCCGTCGCCGTCCGCGTCGAACCGGTCGAACGCCGCCCTGGCCTTCTCCATGTCTGCCATGAGAGGTGCCCCCTTCGTGGTGCTGCGCAGTGCTGCGCGGTGCTGTTGACTGGTGATCTGACCTGCGTACATTAGCGGACCGTCAAGAGGCGTCCGGCCGCGCCCTCCGCCGCGCCAGATAGGGCGCGGTACGGCTCTCCGGCGCCGCCGCCACCTCGGCCGGGGTTCCCGCCGCCACGATCCGGCCGCCGTCCGCACCGCCGCCGGGGCCGAGGTCGATGACGTGGTCGGCGCCGGCGACCACGCCCATGTCGTGCTCGACGACCACGACGGAGTGCCCGGCGTCGACCAGACCGTGCAGCTGGCGCAGCAGCACCTCGGTGTCGGCGGGGTGCAGTCCGGTGGTGGGCTCGTCGAGGAGGTAGAGGGTGTGGCCGCGGCGGGTCCGCTGGAGTTCGGTGGCGAGCTTGATCCGCTGTGCCTCGCCGCCGGACAGCTCGGTCGCGGGCTGGCCGAGCCGCAGATAGCCGAGCCCGACGTCCTGGAGGGTGCGCAGGCTGCGGGCCGCCGCGGGGACATCGGCCAGGAACGCGGCGGCGGCGTCGACGGTCATCGCCAGGACGTCGGCGATGGTCCGGTCCCGGTAGGTGATCTGGAGGGTTTCGGGGTTGTAGCGGGCGCCGTGGCAGGCGGTGCAGGGCGCGTACGTACCGGGCAGGAAGAGGAGTTCGACGGCGACGAAACCCTCGCCCTGGCAGGTCTCGCAGCGGCCGCTCGCGACGTTGAAGGAGAACCGTCCCGCCGTGTAGCCGCGGGCGCGGGCCTCGTCGGTGGCGGCGAAGACCTTGCGTACCGCGTCGAACAGCCCGGTGTAGGTGGCGAGGTTGGAGCGCGGGGTCCGGCCGATCGGCTTCTGGTCCACGCGGACCAGCCGGTCGATCGCCTCCAGGCCCTCGGCGCCGGTGAGTTGTGCCCGTGCCATCGGTCCGGTGCCGTCGCCGTCGGCGGGCTCCTGCTGCTCCTCGCCCGCGCCGAGGTGGTCCCGTACGGCTTCCGCGAGAACGCGGGTGACCAGCGTCGATTTGCCCGATCCCGAGACGCCGGTGACGGCGGTGAAGACGCCGAGCGGGAAGGTCGCGTCCAGGCCGCGGAGATTGTGCAGGGTGACGCCGCGCAGCGTCAGCGTGCCCGAGGGGCTGCGCACGGTGCGCTCGGCGGGCGGTGCGGTGTCGAAGAGGAACCGGCGGGTGGCGGAGGCGGGGGCGTCCGCGAGCGCGGCGACGGGGCCGCTGTGCAGCACCTGCCCGCCGTGCTCCCCGGCGTGCGGGCCGACGTCCACGATCCAGTCGGCGCGGCGCACCACGTCCATGTCGTGCTCGACGACGAACAGCGAGTTGCCCGCTTCCTTGAGCCGGCCCAGCACCGTGAGCAGGGACTCCGTGTCGGCGGGGTGGAGGCCGGCGGACGGTTCGTCCAGGACGTAGACGACGCCGAAGAGGCCGGAGCGCAGCTGGGTGGCCAGCCGCAGCCGCTGGAGCTCGCCGGCGGACAGGGTGGGCGAGGGCCGGTCCATGCTCAGATAGCCCAGGCCGAGTTCGGTGAGGACCTCGATACGGGCCACCAGGTCGCGGGCCAGCACCGGCGCCACCTCGTCGTCCGTCCCGCCGGCGGTGGGCCGCAGCAGCTCCGCGAGGGCGCTCAGCGGCCGGCCCGCGAGGGTGGCGATGTCGTGGCCCTCGAAGGTGACGGCCAGCGCCTCGGGGCGCAGCCGCCGCCCGTGGCACACCGGGCAGGGCTCGGCGACCATGAACCCCTGGACGCGCCTGCGCAGGGTCTCGCTCTTGGAGTCGGCGAAGGTGTGCAGCACATAGCGTCTGGCGCTCATGTACTGGCCCTTGTAGGGGCGTTGGATGCGGCCGACCTCGCGGACGGGGTGCACGGTGACGACGGGCTGTTCGTCGGTGAACAGGATCCAGTCCCGGTCGGCCCGCGGCAGCTCATGCCAGGGCCGGTCGATGTCGTACCCGAGGGCGGCGACGATGTCACGGAGGTTCTTGCCCTGCCAGGCCCCGGGCCAGGCGGCGATGGCGCCCTCGCGAACGGAGAGCGAGGGGTCGGGGACGAGGGACTCCTCGGTGACGCGGTGGACGGTGCCCAGACCGTGGCATTCCGGGCAGGCGCCGGCCGCGGTGTTGGGCGAGAAGGCATCGGAATCGAGCCGTTCCGTCACCCCCTCCGGGTAGTCGCCGGCGCGGGAGAAGAGCATGCGCAGGGTGTTGGAGAGGGTGGTGACGGTGCCGACCGAGGAGCGGGAGGTGGGCGCGGAGCGCCGCTGTTCCAGGGCGACGGCGGGCGGCAGTCCGGTGATGTCCTCGACCTTGGGCGCGCCGACCTGGTGGATCAGCCGTCGGGCGTAGGGGGCCACCGACTCGAAGTAGCGGCGCTGCGCCTCGGCGTAGATGGTGCCGAAGGCGAGGGAGGACTTGCCCGACCCGGACACCCCGGTGAACGCGACCAGCGCGTCCCGCGGGATGTCCACATCGATGGTGCGGAGGTTGTGCTCACGGGCGCCGCGCACCCGTACGTACGAGTCGGTCATCCCTCCATGATCGGGCACGGTCACCACTGGGCACGGCCGCCGCGACCGGGCACGGTCAGCCGGTCGCCGTGGCGGCATGGATCCGCTCGCGCGCCTCCTTCCAGGGCAGCGGAGTGGCGACGACCGCGCGCAGCGCCCGGACCTGGCGGGGCGGGAGCCCGGCCGCGAGCACACCGATGACGCTGCCGTCCAGGCCGTAGAGCGCAAGGGCGCGGCGCTCCGCCCGGTCCAGGACGGTGGTCTCGACCCGGTCGGCGCCCGTGGTCAGCCCGTACGCCTGGATCTTGACGCCGTACTGGTCGGACCAGAAGTACGGCACGGGGGCGAACGGGCGGCGTTCCTGGGCGGGGGCGGCGTCCGCGGCCCCGGCGGCGGTGGCGTCCGCGGCGAGTTCGGCCAGGAGGTTGCGGGCGGCGGCCATGCCCTGTTCGGTGGCGTTCATCCGGTGCTCGAAGCGCAGCGGGCGGCCGTGGACCGGATGGTCCCAGCGGGCCACATCTCCCGCGGCATAGATGCCGGGGGCGGCGGCGCAGTAGGCATCGCAGCGCAGCCCGTCGGTGGTGTCCAGGGCCGGGTCGTCCAGCCACCCGACGGCGGGCCGGGAGCCGATCGCCAGCAGCACGAGATCGGCCGGCAGCCGGCTGCCGTCGGCCAGCCGGACGGCGGTGACCTGCGGGCCGTCGGCACCGGCCGGGCCGGCGGGCGCCGTCTCGAAGCCGGCCACCGCCCCCGTGAGCAGCCGGACGCCGCGGGCGCGGTGCTCCTCGGCGAGCAGCTCGCCGACCTCGGTGCCGACGGCGGCGGCCATCGGTGTCGCCTCGATACCGACGAGGGTGACCTCGTGCCCCAACTCCCGTGCCACCGCGGCGGCTTCACAGCCCAGTACGCCGTTTCCGACGATCACCAGGCGGCGGACGCCTCCCCCGGCGGCTACGCCCCCACTGCCGGGGGTACCCCCATTGGCCAGCCGGCTGCGCAGGGCCAGCGCGTCGTCGAGGGTGCGCAGGGTGTGCACTCCGGCGATGCCCTCGGCGCCGGGCAGAGTGCGGGCGGCGACACCGGTCGCGATGATCACGCCGGCGCAGCGGAGCCTCCCCCGCTCTCGGCCTTGCTCGTGCGGGGGGACCCCCACGCCGCCGTCGAGGGTGAGGGTGCGGCCGGCCACGTCGAGACCGGTGGCCCGGGTGCCGAGCCGCAGGTCGAGGCCGAGCGGCGCGAGCTGGCCCGCGGTGCGCAGCAGCAGCCGGTCCGGCTCCCAGGCGCCGTGCAGCAGCTGCTTGGACAACGGCGGCCGGTCGTACGGGAGATGGGGCTCGGCACCGATGAGGGTGAGCGGGCCACGCCAGCCGAAACGGCGCAGCGCCTCGGCCGCGGCGAGACCGGCCGCCGAGGCGCCGACGACGGCGATCGGCAGGCCGGTCATGCGTGGACCTCGCTCACGGCGGCCGGACGGACGGTGCCGGATGCGGCGCGGGGCCGGTCCGGCAGGTTCGGCAGTGGGGGAGGATCGAGGACGCAGCCGCTCGGGGGTTCCTCGGGCAGCGGCGCCGGGGCGCTGGTAAGTGTCATCTCGCTCATCTCGCTGAGTGCGCGCACACCGGCAGGGCGTGCGCCATGAGCCGAACATTCGCCTAACGCCCGTGAACTTACTTGCGTAATACACAGGTAAATGTGCCGGGGGCTCATGGCGACCGCAAGCCGCAGAAAGAGAGCCGGGAGACTCCGTACCCGCTGGAGGAGATCCGCCGGGTCGGCGGGGTCGTGGGTCCGCCGGGTCGAGGAGTTCCCGCATGGCCGGGAGCTGACGAAACCGCCCGGAACCCGGCACCCGGCCATCAGGCGACCTCGATGCCGTACTCCTGCACCAGCGCTTCCAGGCCCCCGGGGAAGCCCCGGCCGCCGATCACGAAGTCCCAGTCGCCACCCGGCCGTTGGCGGAACGAGCCGAGCACCAGCGCGGTCTCGCCGCGCCGCCCGTCCGAGACCTCCAGTCGGCCCAGCTCCTCCCCCGACGCGTCCAGCAGCCGGACCCGGGCGTCGGTGAAGCCCGCGAGATCGGCGTCGGGGTTGACCTGGGGGTCGATCGCCGCGACCAGGACCAGCCGGTCGGCGGCCGGCGGCAGCGCCTCGAACCGCACCTGCATCGCGGCCCGGTCGGGGGCGAAGCCGGGCAGCATCCGCACCGAACCGTCGGGGCTGCGCGGGTTGTTGTAGAAGACGAAGTGATCTTCGCTGAGCACGCTGGTCCCCTTGCACACCAGGGCGCAGACGTCGAGGGCGACCTCGCCGGACCAGTTCATACCGAGGATGTTGTGGTCCGGCGCCTCGTCGGCGGTGGCGGAGCCGGACGGGGCGTCCGCGCCGAGCCGTCCGCGCAGCCCGTAGCGGCCGAGCAGATCGACGAGTTCGGGGCCGGCGATGAGGCTGAGCGGCTTGCCGTTGGCGAAGGTGTGGGCGCCGGGACCGAACCGGGAGGTGGTCACCAGCACCCCCTTGTTGGCGCCTTCGGACTGGACGGTGCCGTAGAGATCGCGGACGGCGGTCGGCGGGACGGTGTTCCGGTAGCGCTTGACCTGCACAATGATCTTGCCGCCGCGGATCGGGTCGGGGTCCAGCGCGTCCACATCGACCCCGCCGTCGCCGGACCGCTGCGTGGTCACGGCCTGCATGCCCATGGCGCGGAACAGCTCGGCGATCAGGTTCTCGAAGGCGATCGGATCCATCTCGTACAGATCCGGTTCGCTGTCCGTGCCGTGCGAGACGACCCCGCCGCCGACCTCGCCCGGAAGGCGTACCGGGCGTACCGCGGTCCGCTGGTCGGGGCGGGCGGCGAGCTGCCCGCGCAGCCCGTCGGTCAGACACTCCACCGCGCTGACCTGCGCGAGGTGGAAGGAGTCGAAGGAGTTACGGGGCGCCATGACGGTCGCGAGATACACCTGGGCCGGGCGGCCGGTCACCGGGTCCACATCGTCCACGAAACCGTTCAGCGCCACCGAGTCCAGCGTGCCGTGGCTGTCGGCGGCGAAGAGGTCGCGCAGCACCAGCAGCACGCTCTGGGCCAGCACTTCGCGGTAGAGCGCCCGGCGCTGCGCGGCCGGCCGGGCGGTCTCCTTCTCCTGGTCGGCGGTGGGCATATAGCGGACGGACTTGGTCTCCGGGACGATGTCGTAGCCCGGGAGCTCCCAGTCCAGGACGAGCTGGCGGCCCGTCGGGTCATAGGCGGCCGCGATCTGCCGGGGGAAGCCCTCCGGCCAGGCCGTGGAGGAGTACAGCGCGGCGGAGAAGTACTCGACGGCCGCGTCCGCGTCACCGGCGCGCAGGCCGGAGAGCAACTCCTCGATGCCGGAGTTGTGCTGCCGGATCTCGGCCAGGGCGCCCGCGGCCCACTGGTCGTACTGCTGCCGGTAGGCGGCGAGTTGGGCCTGCCGCCGGCTCTCCGCGGCCTGCGCCGTGTACCAGTCCTGCTCGTAGCGGGCGCGGGCCTCCTCCTGGACACGGTCGCGGCGGGCGCCGAGGTGCCAGCCGCCCGTCGGCGCCTGGTAGCGGACCGGGTCGGGCATCGGTACCGGGCTGGCGAGGGCGCCGGGCGCGAACTCCGCTATCCGTTCGGGGTGCAGCAGCGCGGCGGCGGAGAACGCGGGGGCGCGGCAGCCGTCGACGAGCAGGCCGGTCAGTGCGGCGACGCGGGCGTCCAGTTCCTCGGTCCGCCGGCGGGCGTCCGCCTCGCGTTGCTGCCGGTAGGCCGTCTGCCGCTCACGGTGCATCCGCGCCATGGCACGTTCGGCATCCCGTGCCTGCCGTTCCTGGTCGCGCTGCTGCTGTGCTTGCGCGCGGCGCTGGGCTTCCTGCTGGCGCTGCTGCTGACGCTGCGCCTCGGCCCAGACGGCCATTAATCCATGGGAACGGCGGCTCATGTCGCTCTGTGTCCTCCCCCCGGGGCGGCTGCCCCCGGAACCCTGTAGAAGCGGTTTCACCTGCGCTGTTGGGGAGACTTTAGCGGGGGAGCGAGCGGCCGGTCACGGTCGGGTACGAAGATTTCGCCCGCTTCGCACGAGGCGCGCCGGCCACCGTCGCGGACCGGCCACGGACGTCATCCGGCCACGGTCGGGGACCCGGCGCCGGACGTCATCGAGCCACCGCCGCGCACCCGCCCCGCACGTCATCCGGCCGCCGCCGCCCGCAGCTTCGCCGCCGTCACGGCAGGGTCATAACCGTCCGGCACCCCGGGCACCAGCACCACATCACCCTCGATGTGCCGGGTGCGCAGCGGCAGGATCTCCTGATAGGCGGGTGAGTCGTACCAGCCCCGGGCCCGTGCCAGGTCGGGGAAGACGATGACGACCACGGATCCGGGCCAGGTGCCCTCTTTGACCTCCACTTCGGCGCCGTGGACGACGAATCGGCCACCGAACGGGTCCAGGGTCGGCTGGATCTTCTCGATGTAGTCGAAGACCTCCGGGTGTGGGGCGTCGGGGCGGAGGTGAGCGATGGCGTATGCGGTCATGGGAGTGCCCTTCCCGGTGGGTGAACGGGTGCGTCGGCTGCCACGTTTCCAGCCGCCGCGGTACGGGTCGATTACCTCCGGAGTAAGCGGACGCGGAGTGCGGGGCACCGTGCGAACGGGAAAAGAGGGGAACCAGCCGAAACCGCACACCCGTCGGCGGGAATGGGTCACAGCGGCGGCCACGGCCACTGACGGATCGATCGACCCGCGTGTGCCGGTCCTCGCGCAACCATGCACTGCCCGCTCCCCGCGCACGCCGCGACAGGCCGACTCTCGCCGGCTGCGTCCCGTCATCACGGAGGGAGCCGAGGCGATGGACAACATCTTTGAAGCGGAGGGCCCCGCCGCCGCGGAACCCGGCTTGGATGCCTGACCTGAGTAAGTCGGAACAGGGAACAGGGAACACTGCCCCCGCACCTCGTCGGGCAGCACCATCCCGCCATCCCGTCCGTAACGAAGGGATCCCGCCATGGACGACCTCCTGCACTTCCGGGCCGCCGGCGCCAGCCTGGTGCTGGATCTGTCCGGTACCGGTCTGCCGCGCATCGTGCACTGGGGCGCCGACCTCGGCACGCTCACCCCCGGCCGGCTCGCCGGGCTGCTTGCCGCCGATGTCGCACAGACCGTCGCCAATGCGCTGGACGAGCCGGTGCCGTTGAGCGTGCTGCCACAGCAGTCCGCGGGCTGGCTCGGCACCCCGGGGCTGAGTGGACATCGCGAAAGCTCCGCCGCCGCGCCCGCGTTCACGGTGCGCAGCAGGTCCGTACGGGAGGAGGGCCGCCGGCTGACCGTCGAGGCGGCGGACGCGGACGGCGGGCTGGCGCTCACGCTGGAGTTGGGACTGACCGATGCCGGGCTCGTGCGGCTGCGTGCCGCCGTCACCAACACCGGCGGCGACCCGTACCACCTCACCGAGCTCACTCCCGCCCTGCCGGTACCCGCGCAGGCCACCGAGCTCCTCGATCTCACCGGCCGGCATCTGCGCGAACGTGCCCCGCAGCGGCATGCGTTCACCCTCGGCACCCATCTGCGGGAGAACCGGCGCGGGCGCACCGGCAGCGATGCGACGCTGCTGCAGACCGCCGGGGAGGCGGGCTTCGGCTTCCGGTCCGGTGAGGTGTGGGGGCTGCATGTGGCATGGAGCGGCAACCACCGCTCGCTCGCCGAGCGCACCCCGGCCGGGCAGGCCGTACTCGCCGGCGGCGAACTGCTGCTGCCCGGCGAGATCCGGCTGGCGCCCGGCGACACCTACCGCTCCCCATGGATCTACGGCTCCTACGGGCGCCACGGCCTGGACGAACTGGCCGGCCGCTTCCACCGCGAGCTGCGCACCCGCGACGGGCATCCCTCGTCCCCGCGGCCGGTCACCCTCAACACCTGGGAGGCGGTCTACTTCGACCAGGACCTGGCCACGCTGACTCGGCTGGCGCAAGCGGCGGCCGAGGTCGGGGCGGAGCGATTCGTGCTGGACGACGGGTGGTTCCGGGGGCGGCGGGACGATCGTGCCGGGCTCGGTGACTGGTATGTGGATGCGGAGGTCTGGCCGGACGGACTGCATCCGCTGATCGACACCGTGCACGGTCTGGGGCTGCGGTTCGGGCTGTGGGTCGAACCGGAGATGATCAACCCGGACTCCGATCTGGCCCGTGCGCACCCCGACTGGATCCTGGCCGCCTCCCCGGCACGGCAGCCGCCGGCCTCACGTCACCAGCAAGTCCTCGATCTGGCGCGCCCCGAGGCGTACGCCTGCATCCTCCAGCGGCTGGACACCCTGCTGCGCGAGCACCGCATCGACTACCTCAAGTGGGACCACAACCGCGATCTCGTGGACGCGGCCGCGCACCACCAGACGACGGCCGCCTACCGGCTGATGGACGAACTGCGCGCACGGCACCCCCGGTTGGAGATCGAGTCCTGTTCATCCGGCGGCGCCCGGGTGGATCTGGGGGTGCTGGAGCGCACCGACCGGGTGTGGACCAGTGACTGCATCGATGCGCTGGAGCGCCAGCGGATCCAGCGCTGGACCGGTCTGCTGCTCCCGCCGGAGCTGCTCGGCGCGCATGTCGGGGCGCCGGTCGCCCATACGACGGGACGCATGCACACCCTGGACTTCCGGGCGGGGACGGCGCTGTTCTGCCACGTCGGGATCGAGTGGGATCTGACGGCGGCGAGCGCGGCGGAGCGGGCGCGGCTGGCCGAGTGGGTGGCGCTGTACCGGGAGCTGCGGCCGCTGCTGCACAGCGGGACGGTGGTGCACGGCGACCATCCCGATCCGGCGCTGTGGGTGCATGGCGTGGTGGGCGGGGACGGCGGGCGGGCGGTGTTCGCGCTGGTGCAGATGGCGACGAGTGTGCAGGCTCCGGCCGGACGGGTGCGGCTGCCGGGGCTGGATCCGGATGCGGATTACCACTTGTCGCCGCTGGCGCCGGGTGACCGCCCGGAGGGGCCGTTCACCTCGGCGCTGCCCTGGTGGGAGACGGGAGTGACGCTGCCGGGCCGGGTGCTGGCCGAGGTGGGGGTGCAGGCGCCGACGCTGTTCCCGGAGCGGCTGGTGCTGCTGGAGGCCGTACGGAGGTGAGGGGGCGTACGGAGGTGGGGGGCGGAGATGAGTGGGGCGCGCGGAGATGAGTCGCGGTGGGGGCGTGTCGGCGGCGGTTCCCGGCGGGCAGAAAAATCACAGGCGTCCCGTGAAGTTCACGTCTTGATTTGAGAACTTCACATGTGATTTTGTTTGAAGCATCATGAACGACGTGATCCCTGAGAACTCGCCATCCGCCGTGAGCCCTCGCCCGGTGATCGGCGTCTCGCTGAAGCTCTACTTCGGCCTGGCGCGTACCCGGACCTGGCTCGCGGAGGTGGCGGCGCTCGACGCGACACTGGCCGCCCTCCCCCGCCCCGTCGACCTCTTCGTGCTGCCCTCCTTCCCGGCCCTCGCGGACGCCCGCGAACTGCTCGGCGCCACCCGCATCGCCTTCGGCGCCCAGAATGTGCACTGGGCCGACACCGGTGCGTTCACGGGCGAGGTCTCCGCCGGGATGCTCGCCGAGGCGGGCGCCCGCTATGTCGAGGTCGGCCATGCCGAGCGCCGCCGGTACTTCGGCGAGACGGACGAGGCGGTCGCCGCCAAAACGCGCGCGGCCACCCGTGCCGGGCTGATCCCGGTGATCTGCGCCGGTGAGCGGCGTGCCGAGGAACTCGACACGGCCGTCGGCGAAACGCTGTCCCAGGTACGGGCCGCGCTGGCGGGCGCCGCACCGGGCAGCGAGGTCGTCATCGCCTATGAGCCGGTCTGGGCGATCGGCGCCCGTGAACCGGCCCCCGCCCGGCATGTCCGCACGGTGGCCGGAGCCATCCGCGGCGTGCTGCGCGATCACGGGGTACGCGGGCGCCTGATCTACGGCGGCACGGCAGGCCCCGGTACGTACGGCGAACTGGCGGGCGCCGTCGACGGATTGTTCCTGGGCCGGCTGGCCCATGACACCGAGGGCCTGCGCAAGGTCCTCGAAGAGATCGCCGGAGCGGAGGTCCCGGGAGCGACGATCCCCGGCGGCTGACGACCGGCACCGCCACACGGCACCGCACCACACCGCACCGCACCGCACCGCACCGCAGTCCACCGCCCGCCCCGCCTCAGCACCAGCCCCGAAGGAGACCATCGTGCAGGACACCTACCGCATCGCGATCGGCGCCGACGACGCCGGGATCGTCATGAAGGAGGCGATGGTCGCCTACCTCACCGGACACGGCTACCCGGTCATCGATATGAGTGCCACCGCCACCGAGGACTACCCGGACGTCGCCGAACGCGTTGCCCGGAGCGTCGCCCGCGGCGAGCACGCACGCGCCGTACTGATCTGCGGCACCGGCATCGGCATGGCCATCGCCGCCAACAAGGTTCCCGGCATCCGCGCCGCCCAGATCCCCGACAGCTACAGCGCCGAGCGCGCCCGGAAGTCCAACGACGCGCAGATCGCCTGCTTCGGCAGTCGCACCATGGGCGTGGAGGCCGCGCTGGTGTGCCTGCAGCACTGGCTGGTCTCCGACTTCGCCGGCGGGGGATCCGCGCCCAAGGTCGAGAAGATCAAGCAGGTCGAATCGCGTAATCTGCGCGCGGCCTGAGTCCGCCGCCCCGACTCCGTCCGGAGCGCGCGGGACCGGCCCGCGGTTCCCCGCCCGCCCTCGGCCCCCCGTCCCGTCCCCGTCCTCTCCCCCTTTCCCCCTCTCCGCCGCTCCCGTCAGCTCCCGTCAGCTCCCGTCCTCACTCGTCTCCACTTCCGAAAGGCGGTAACGCCCATGCGTGCAGTTGTCCTCGAGGAACCGAACCAGCTCTCCGTCAGCACCGTCGCGGACCCCACGCCAGGCCCCGGCGAGGTCGTCGTCAAGGTCACCGCGGCCGGTCTGTGCGGCACCGATGTGCACATGCTGGCGGGGGAGTTCGGGCCGACGCGCTATCCGGTGATCCCCGGCCATGAGTTCTCCGGCGAGATCGTCGCGGTGGGCGCAGAGGTCACGGAGTTCGCCGAGGGCGACGCGATCGCCGCCGACCCGGCGATCTACTGCGGCTCCTGTCACTTCTGCGCCATCGGCCGCGGCAATCTCTGCGAGCAGTGGGGCACCATCGGCATCACCGTCGACGGCGCCTGCGCCGAGTACGTCAAGGTGCCCGCTGGCAACTGCTACCGGCTGCCGGAGACCGTCCCGCTCGCCCATGCCCCGCTGATCGAACCGCTGTCGACCATCGTGCGCGGCTTCGACCTCGTGCATCCCAAGCTCGGCGACAACTTCCTGATCTACGGCGCCGGCACCATGGGACTGCTCTATCTCCAGGTCGCCCAGCGGGCCGGCGCCGCCTCCGTATCGGTCGTCGACCTCAACGAGGACCGGCTGGCGGTGGCTCGCAAGCTCGGCGCCGACGCCGTCGCCACCAGCGCGGACGCGCTGACCGCCGCCCACCCGCGCGGCTGGGAGGTGGTCACGGACTGCACCGGCAACATCCAGGCCATCGAGGACGGGCTGACGCGGCCCGTCCGGGGCGGTACCTTCCAGCAGTTCGGCTGCGCGCCCGACCAGGAGGAGGCGCGCTTCTCCCCGTTCCGTATCTACAACGACGAGATCCGGATCGTCGGCAGCATGGCGATTCTGCACAGCTACGGCCGCGCCCTGGACCTGCTGGGCAAGGGCTTCATCGACTCCGACACCATGATCACGCACCGCTTCGGGCTCGACGAGTACGCCACGGCCCTGGACACCTTCCAGCAGGGCTCCGGCCGCAAGTTGCAGATCGTCCCGCGCGGGCCGCTCGCCTGACCTCGGCGAAGGCGTCCACCGCGGACCTGGCGGGCGGCCCCGGCGGGGACCGCCCGCCAGGGCGCCAGGGCCCGGGGCGTGTCCGCCAAGTCCCGCCCGGCCCGCGGGCGAACGACGGGACGTGGCGGACATGCCCTAGCCCAGCGCCGCCACCTCCGTACCCGCCAGCAGGAAAGCACCGACGCCGAAGTCGGCGGTGGAGTCGTAGGTGACCGGCTGGCTGGATTCCGGCCGGTCGCCGACGTTCTGGACGTAGCCGAGGAAGCCGTCGGGGTGTACCGCGGTCTCCACCATCGCGTTCCACGCCCTGGCGGCCATCGGACGGTAGCGGTCGCGCGGGACCAGCCCGGCCCGCAGCGCATAGGCCGTCCCGTACGTGAAGAACGCGGTGCCGCTGGTCTCCGGACCGGGCAGCTGCGTGGGATCGGCGAGGTTCACATTCCAGAACCCGTCGGACCGCTGGACGGCCTGGAGCGCGGCCAGTTCCCCGACCAGGGTGGCCCGGTACGCGCGGACCGGGGCGAAGGTGTCGGGAAGGACGGCGAGCACCTTGGCATGGGCCCCGGCGACCCAGCCGTTGCCGCGCGACCACAGGACGGGCCTGCCGCTCGGGGAGGAGATGCCGCCGGGCAGGAATCGCTTGTCGCGGTACCACAGGCCGCTGTGGGGGTCGTGGAGCCCGGGGCCGCCCTCGGCGCTCTTGGTGTGGGTGTAGAGCGCGTGCATCGCGTCCCAGTAGGCGGGGTCGGCGCGCAGCGCGCCGAGCCGGGCGAACGGCGGCATTGCCATGTGCAGCGCGTCGTCCCACCACCAGTCGTCGTGCCGCTCGGCCGAGGTGACGACCATGCGGTGCAGGGAGTCCTCGATGGCAGCGATCTTGGCCGGGTCCGGCGCGGCGTCCAGCGCATAGAGATCGAGGTAGGCCTGACCTGCGCAGTGGTCGTCCGCGTGCCGGGTGGTGACGCCGTTGTGCAGCCCGTACGCATGATGCTCCGCCCAGCCGCGTGCATGGGCGAGGTAGCGAGGCTCCCGGGTGAGGCGGTGCAGGGCCAGCAGCCCGCTGAAGAAGGTGGCGCGGGCCCACTGGTTGTCGCCCGGGTCGGCGTGCGCGCCGATCCAGTGGTCGGCGACCCGGCGCAGTACGGCGACGGTCTCGGCACGGGCCGGCAGCCGGTCGGCGGGGCGGCGGCCCGGCGCGGCGGCGGCCGGTCGGGCGGACAGTGCGGCGCCGGCCGTCAGCGCGGCGCCGGTGGCGAGGAATTGCCGACGTTCCATGAACAGACCCCTCCGGTACGGACGTTCAGGCATGCGGCTGACCACCGCCATGTCCCTGCAGGCACCTGCCCGCATCATTCATGTACGCGAACAGCGTTCTTTCATGTGATGTGCAGCGAGGGACATGGTGACAGCCAACTCCCGGTTGCGGAAGGGGGGTTCGGGACGCCTCCAGGGCGCACCACCGCGGGCGGCATCCGGACGGCGTGCCGCACACGGCGCCGTCCCGCCGGAGCCTTGGCGCCCCGGACCGGCCGGGATACGAGACGCACGAAATAACCGTCCGGCGTTGCCTCGACGCCTTTACGGCATTACCTTTGACCCGTGACTACCGGGTCGGCCATGTGCCACGAGCGAGTGAGGTACCCGGTCACCACGTGACCGCCAGGCGGGCCATCAGAGGCCCGCCCCTCCTCTCCTCCACTGTTTGCGCGTTCCGCGCCTTTCGTCTGCTGACGCATTTCGCCCGTACGGCGATTTCCTCCGTAGACGCCTCCTGTCTGCCCGCAGATTTCGCCGGCCTGCGCATAACGCGCTTGTCCGCAGCGTCCGCCTGCGCGCACAACTCCCCCTCCCTTTCGGCCTTTCCGCCGTTCCACCTTTCCGCACCACGGTCGAGTTCCTGCCGACCGCGGTCGATGCGCCCTGCCCGAAGCGCGGTTCCCCGTCTCACCGACCGGGGTTTTCCGCCATGCCCCACACATCCGGGGGCTCATCCACGCTCATCCATCGCACTTACCACTCCTGGAGAAAACACCGAAGATGCCGATCGATTTCAACCGACAGATCATCGAGGAGTTCCGCGCCAACGGCGGTCGCGTCGGCGGCCCCTTCGAGGGCGGCCGCCTGCTTCTGCTGACCACCCTCGGCGCGCGGTCCGGCGCCCCGCACACCACCCCGCTCGGCTATCTCCCCGACGGCGGCGGGCGTGTCCTGGTCATCGCCTCGGCCGCCGGCGCACCGAAACACCCGGCCTGGTTCCACAATCTCGTGGTCCATCCTCGGGTCACGGTCGAGGCCGGTGTCTTCACCTACGAGGCGCAGGCACTTGTCCTGGAGGGCGCCGAACGTGACCGTGCCTTCGCCCGCGCGGCAGCGGCCGATCCCGGATGGTCGGAGTACCAGGCCAAAACGGAGCGCGTACTTCCAGTGGTGGCCCTGGAGGAAATCCCCGCCGGTCCGCCGCATATCAGCGCCGCCTCGGCGGGCGCCGCACTCAAGGCCGTGCACGACGGATTCCGGCGGGAACTCGCCCTCATCCGCAAGGAAATCGCCGAATCGGGCCCCGGTCTGGGCGCCCAGCTCCGGGTGAATTGTCTGACCCTCTGCCAGGGGCTGCACAACCATCACACCGGTGAGGACGCCGGCATGTTCCCGATGCTCGGCCGGCACCATCCCGAACTCGCCCCGGCGCTGGAGCGAATGCACCAGGAACACGAGAAACTCGCGGTCCTCCTCGCCGCGCTGCAAAAGGTCATTTCCACCGAAGGTGCGGACCCCCGGTCGGTGCTCTCCGAGGTCGAGCGCCTCACGGAGGAGGTGGAAAAGCATCTGGCGTACGAGGAGGAGCAGTTGATCCCCGTTCTCGACGGTCCGGCCTGCTGAGGCGGGGCAGCAGCGGGCGGGGCACGAGGCTCAGATCGCGCCGTCGTGCTCCGCCCAGTACGGGTCCCGCAGCCGCCTCTTGAAGAGCTTTCCCGACTC
This sequence comes from Streptomyces sp. NPDC054786, assembly GCF_053611685.1. Classification (NCBI taxonomy): domain Bacteria; kingdom Bacillati; phylum Actinomycetota; class Actinomycetes; order Kitasatosporales; family Streptomycetaceae; genus Streptomyces; species Streptomyces sp. NPDC054786. Next base: position 28,047 of record NZ_JBSHAW010000043.1, read on the forward strand.
GTCGCGCGGCAGCAGCTCCTCGAAGACCACGGCCCGGGGGACCTTGTACCCGGCGAGCCGCTCACCGACATGGGCGCGCACCTCCTCGGCGCTGAGCAGCACGCCGGGTTCGGTCTGCAGATGGGCGGCGAGGACCTCGCCGAACTCCTCGTCGGGGATACCGAAGACCGCCACGTCACGGACCCCGTCGAGGGCGAGCAGACAGCCTTCGATCTCCGCCGGGTAGATGTTGACGCCGCCGGAGATGACCATGTCGTTCCGGCGGTCGCTGAGGTAGAGATAGCCGTCCTCGTCGAGGTGGCCGATGTCGCCGATGGTGACGTATCCGGGCAGGCCCGGCGCTTCCATGGCGGCGCGCCGGTCCGGGTCGCCGAGGTAGGTGAACCGGGGCCAGCCGTCGCCGGGTTTCAGATAGATGTCGCCGGTGGCACCGGTCGGCAGCGGCTTTCCGTCGGGGCCGATGACCGCGACTCCGCAGGTTCCGGTGGCCCGTCCGACGGTGCCGGGGTGAGTCAGCCACTCCGCGCTGTCGCACCAGGTCACGGCGCCGGTCTCGCTGCCGCCGTAGTACTCCCGCAGTACGGGTCCCAGCCAGTCGATCATGGCGTGTTTGATATGCGGCGGGCAGGGCGCCGCGGCGTGCACGACGGAGGTGAGCGAGGACAGGTCGTAGCGCTCCCGTACGTCCTTGGGCAGTCGCAGCAGCCGTACGAACATCGTGGGCACGACCTGCACCTGCTCGATGCGGTGGTGCGCGATCAGCCGCAGGAATTCCTCGGCGTCGAAGCGGGGCATGAGGGTGATGTCCAGGCCGGCCGCGAGGGCGAGGACGGCGTGCTGGCTGGGCGAGGCGTGGTAGAGCGGGGCCGGGATGAGCGTCCGTCCGCCGGGGGCGACGGCGAAGTGCTCCAGGAACAACCGCACCCCCTCTTCGAGCTGGTCCGCGGCGACGGGTTCGCGCAGCACCCCCTTGGGGAGCCCGGTGGTTCCCGAGCTGTAGATGACGGTGGGCGGGCGTTCCCCGGCGGCGGCCCGGTCCAGCGGCGCATGGCTTTCCAGCCACCGGTCGAGCAGTGGGTGTTCGCCGGTGGCGGGCGGTACGGCGATCCCGCAGGCTGCCGCGACACCGGCGGGAACCGGGGCCTCGACGATCCGTACACCGTCGGGAAGCACGTCGGTCACCGCGTCCAGCATGTCGCTGTGCGCAAAGACCACCTTGCTGCCGCTGTCGGTGAGCACATGCCGCAGGTCGTCGTGCCGGAAATGCCAGTTGACGGGCACCGCGGAGGCGCCCAGCAGGGCGGCCCCGGCGGTGATCTCCAGATGGGCGGGCTCGTTGCGCAGGACGACGGCGATCCGGTCGCCGGGCTCAACTCCCGCCGCACGCAGCGCGGTGGCGATCCGCGCCGCACGGTCGAGGAAGGACGGATAGTCGCGTTCATGACCCGCGCAGCGGATGGCCGGGGCGCCGGCGGCGGGTGGGGCGACGGCTTCCATGGTGCCTCCAATGAGTGCGACCTGATCGCCCATTGAACCGACAAGTCCGGTGGTTCGCCAGAGCGCTGACTTCAGGTCAGCACTCCCCCGGCCATCGGCTGCACCTCTCTCGGCCACTTTCCGACGCCCGCCTTAGATCCGAGGTCTGATGCCTCCCTGCCCTCCCGCGACCCCAACTGCCGCCCGCTTTCGTCAAGATGCTCCGATGTTTGTCGCGTCCGGGGTCTTCCGGTCCAGGTGCCGGCGCTGCACCATGCGGGATGGCACAGGAGGCACGTACGTGACCAACTGACCCAAGGAGCGAGCGATGCACAGCCGCACAAGACCGTTCCGTCTGCTGGGGCTCATGGGGGTGCTGGGCGCCCTGCTGCTGGCCGTCGGCAGCCCCGTGGCCGCCGCGAAGCCCCCGCCGCGGCCCGCCGCCGGCCCCGGAACCAACCACGCGACCGACGACCCCTTCACCTCGTCGCGCACCTCGTGGTGGCGCCAGGACCGCTTCGGGATGTTCATCCACTTCGGCGCGTACTCGAATCTGGAGGGCGAGTACACCCGGCCCGACGGCACGGTGTGCCGCAACGCGGAGTGGATCAAGCGCGAGTGCCGGATCCCGGACGAGGCGTACGAGAAGCAGGCCGCCACCTTCAACCCGTCCGCCTTCGACGCCAAGGCGATCGTCCGGGCGGCCAAGGACGCGGGCCAGCGCTATATCGTCATCACGTCCAAGCACCACGACGGCTATGCGATGTGGCCGACGAAGCAGAACACCTGGAATCTGCGCGACCACTCCGCCTTCGACCCGCACCGCGACATCCTCGCCGAGCTGAAGAAGGCCGCCGACGCCGCCGGGATCAAACTCGGCTTCTACTACTCGATCTGGGACTGGCACGACCCGGACTTCGCCGATCCGGCGACCTTCCCGCGGTACAAGAAGCGGATGTACGGCCAGCTCAAGGAGCTGGTCGACCACTACGACCCGGCACTCTTGTGGTTCGACGGCGAATGGGACGCGGACAACCCCACCAACCGCTGGTCACGTCAGGACGGCGCCGACCTCCAGGCGTATCTGCACGGCCTCAACCCCCACCTGATCGTCAACAACCGCGTCGGCAAGCGCGATGTGGTCGACGGCGACTTCGGCACGCCGGAGCAGGAGATCCCCGCGGAGCCGGTCGACGGGCAGCTGTGGGAGAGCTGTATGACGCTCAACGACCACTGGGGCTTCGCCTCGTACGACACCAACTGGAAGTCGACGGCAACGGTGGTGCGCAACCTGCTGGATGTGGCGAGCCGCGGCGGCAACTATCTGCTCAACGTAGGCCCGGACAGGCTCGGGCGCATCCCGCAGCCGTCCCTCGACCGGCTCCGCGAGACCGGCCGGTGGCTGAGCGCGCACGGCCAGGGCGATGCGGTCCACGGGGCCGGGCACACCGGGCTGGTGGCGGACCCGTCCTGGGGCACGGTCTCCCGCCGGGCCAACGAGCTGTACGCCTCGGTCACCTCCTGGCCGGCCGCCGGCGCGTCCCTCCACCTCACCGCCAAGGGCCGGTTCCAGATCACCGCGGCCCGGGTCCTGGGCAGTTCGCAGCAGGTGAAGGTCGCCCCGGCCGGTGACGGCTTCGACCTCACTCCGTCCGGCACCGGTACCGGTCCGCTCGCGAGCGTCATCCGGCTCACGATCAAGCCGCCGGCCGCGGCACCCGCAGGAACCGGCACGGGGCTGACGGCACAGAGCTGGGCGAACGACTCCTTCTCCGGTCCGCCCGCGGTGACCACCGTCGATCCGACGGTGAACAAGTCCTACCGCTTCGACGGATCACCGGACCCGGCGATCCCCGCCGATCACTTCAGCACCCGCTGGACCGGCAGCATTCAGCCGCGCTTCGACGAGACCTACACCTTCACCACCGTCTCCGACGACACCGTGCGGCTGTGGATCGACGGCAAACCGGTGATCGAGAGCACCACCCCGCACGGCCCGAAGGTCGACAAGGGGACCGTCACCCTGCAGGCCGGTCACCGGCACAGCATCCGGATCGACTACACGGAGCAGACCGGAGAGGCCCATCTGAAGCTGCTGTGGTCCAGCCCGAGTCAGTCCCAGCAGATCGTGCCGCAACGACAGCTCTACGCCGACTGACCACGGCCCGTACGGGCTGCCCGCGGCCGTACCCGCGGTGCCGACCGGCGGGCGGGAAAGCTCCCGCCTCCGGTTGGGCCGGTCGGGTGAGTCCGATCCCCCCCGGGGACGCCGGGTGGGCGCCGTGCGCCGGGGCGCCGTTGTCAGTGCCCGCTCCTATTCTCGGGGAGCATGAACGACGACGAGATCCTGCGGACCCACGGCGAGGCCATCGCGCTCTTCGGCACCCGGGTGCATGCCGTCCGCGACGACCAGTGGGACGCCCCGACGCCCTGCGCGCAATGGTCGGTGCGCGATCTGGTGAACCACCTCACCGCCGAGCAGTTGTGGGTGCCCCGCCTGGTGCGGGACGGCGCGACGATCGCCGATGTGGGGTCGGAGTATGACGGCGATCTGCTCGGGGAGGATCCGGCCGGGGTCTGGGACCGCGCGGCGGTGGCCGCCGTGGCGGCGTTCTCGGAGCGCGGTGCGCTGAGTCGCACCGTCCAGCTCTCGTACGGATCCGGTCCGGCCGACGCCTACTGCACGCAGATGATGGCCGATGCGGTGGTGCACGCCTGGGACCTGTCCCGTGCGATCGGCGCCGATGAGCGGCTGCCGGGTCATCTTGCGCAGGCGGCGCTGCGCGAAGTGGAGCCGTACGCCTCCGGGCTCGCCGCCTCGGCGCTGTTCGCTCCCGCGGTGGAGCCGCCGGCCGACGCCGACGCTCTCACCCGGCTGCTGTGTCTGCTCGGACGCCGGCCCTGACCCCGAGGATGAGGCCCACGGGTCAGGGCCGACGCCCGAGCGATTCAGTGATTCAGTCGATGCCGCGGAAGATATGTGGCTCGGCGGGATCGTCATCGCAGCCGGCGAGGCGCACCGGGGCGCAGCGGTCCCAGACTTCCAGATTGCGGACTTCCTTGATCCGACCAGGCCGCTCGCCCTGCTTCAAACGGGGCCGCTTGTGTTGAGCCTTGTGCAATGCCACCACGCACTCCTTCTTCGAGGTATTGGTCCGACGCGGTGGCGCCTTGTTCACAAACCGGGAGGTCAGCCAAGGTTTGTGGCGTTCCCGCGACGGGCCAATGGTGTTGGCGTCTCCCAGAAAGGTCGTCCGTCGCCCCTCAGAGTAACGACGCCGCACTCCGCGCGCTCGACGTTTTCCGGCGGCGAAGGCACGTCATCGGAAGATGCGGATACGGCCCCCATAAGCGGCGGGGAAAAGAGGTGGATTATGTGATGCACATCACTCACTCCAATGGCCCTGCGGTTGCTGCATTCGCCCCGATCCCTACGCTGAAGAGTGAGTGAGGTATCCAGTCTCCGTCGCCGCGCGTCCTGCCGCAGTGCATACGGCGGCAGTGCTACCCATGGGCGGGTGGCATGGTTCTCGGATTCCGGTTACTGGCTCGGGCGGCTGGTCTTCCAGCGCATGCTGGCCGTCCTCTACGTCGTCGCGTTCATCGCGGCGGCCCGGCAGTTCCGTGCGCTCATCGGGGCGCGCGGCATGCTCCCGGTGCCCGCTTTCGTGGCGCGGGTGCCGTTCCGCGCGGCGCCCTCGGTCTTTCACCGGCACTATTCGGACCGTTTCTTCGCCCTCTGGTCGTGGGGCGGGGCCTTGCTGGCCGCGGCCGTGGCGGCGGGGGCCGCGGATGCCGTGCCGTTGTGGGCGGCGATGGTGCTGTGGGCCGCGCTGTGGGCGATGTATCTGTCCATCGTGAACGTCGGACAGACCTGGTACGGCTTCGGCTGGGAGTCGCTGCTGCTGGAGGCCGGCTCGCTCGCGGTATTCCTCGGGAATGACGAGACCGCTCCCCCGGTGCCGGTCATGTGGCTGCTGCGCTGGCTGCTGTTCCGGGTGGAGTTCGGGGCCGGGCTGATCAAGATGCGCGGCGACCGCTGCTGGCGGGATCTGACCTGCCTGTACTACCACCATGAGACCCAGCCGATGCCCGGCCCGTTGAGCTGGTTCTTCCACCATCTGCCCAAGCCCCTCCACCGGGTCGAGGTGGCCGCCAATCATGTCGCCCAACTCGGCGTTCCCGTACTCCTGTTCACGCCTCAGCCGATCGCCGGGTGGGCCGCGGTCGCGATGGTCCTCACTCAGCTGTGGCTGGTGCTGTCCGGCAATTTCGCCTGGCTGAACTGGGTGACCATCGCGCTGGCCATGTCGGCCGCCGCCCCGCTATTGGGGGAACCGTCCACGCCGCTCCCGCCGCCTCCGTTGTGGTTCGCGGTCCTGGTCCTCATCGCCACGGCCGGGGTCCTCGTGCTCAGCTATCGGCCGGCGCGCAATCTGCTGGCCCGGCAGCAGATGATGAACACGTCCTACGAGTCGCTGCATCTGGTCAATTCGTACGGGGCATTCGGCAGTATCACGCGAGTGCGCCGGGAGATCATCGTGGAGGGGACGGCGGACGCGGTGACCGGGCCGGAAACGACCTGGCTTCCGTACGAATTCCGTGGCAAGCCGGGCGATGTACGGCGGCTGCCGCGGCAGTATGCGCCGTACCACCTGCGGCTGGACTGGCTGATGTGGTTCGCCGCGCTGTCACCGGCCTATGCGCGGTCGTGGTTCGTACCGTTCGTCGCGCGGCTGCTGGAGAACGACCGGGACACACTGCGGCTGCTGCACAGCAACCCGTTCCCCGATCTGCCGCCGGCCCGGATCAGGGCCCGGGTCTTCCGCTACCGCTTCACGACCTGGCGGGAACTGCGGGAGACCCGAGCGTGGTGGCATCGCACCGAGGAGCAGGAGTTCCTGGCGCCGATCGGGCGATCAGCTCTGCACGGAAGGCGATGACCATATCGCGGGCGTGGCGCAGTCCGATGCGTAGGAAGTCCGCTTCCAGGGAGTCGAGTTCGGCCAGGGTCTCGTCCCGGTCGCGGCCGAGACGGGCACGGGCCTTGACGAGGCCGAGCCGGGAGAGCGCCACCCCACGGGGCTCCTGCATCTCGCGGAACTCCTGCAGCGAGAGGGTGTAGGTCTCGCGCGCCGACTCGTAACGGCCTGCCCGGTAGAGCACGTTGGCGCGCATCTTGTGGTTGTACGCGAGCGCGCTCGCGAGGTCCATGGTGCGGCAGATGGCCTCGGCCTCGGACAGCAGCGTCAGTGCCCGGTCCGTCTCGCCCTGTACGGAGAGGACATCGGCGACGCCGCGCAGCGACCAGGCGCGCCCGCGGAAGTCGTCGGCCTCGGCGGCGATGCGGGCGGATTCCTCGAACAGCTCCAGGGCCTTGTCGTAGCCGCCGGTGTTGCGGTGCATCTGGGCTATGCCGGACATCGCCCAGACCATGTGCCGGGCCTCACCGTGCTCCCGGCCCTGTGCGAGCAGCTGCTCGTGGAGCTCGGCGACCGCGGCGTAATCGCCCTGGATGCGGCCGGTCTCGGCGAGGCCCGCGAGCGAGTAGCCGTGGGCGAGACGGTCGCCGCTGTCGGCGGCCAGCGCGACCGCGTGGGTGAGCAGCCGGCGGGCGAGCGGCAGGGTCCCGCACTGGCGGGCCAGGGTGCCGCCGCTCCACAGCGCCCAGGCCATGGCGCCCGGGTCGCCGGCGGTGCGGGCACTGCGGTAGCTCTCCCGCCAGGCGTCACCCGCCTGCTCCACCCGGCCGAGCCGCCGGTTGGCCTCGGCGACCGCGAGCGCGGCCCGGGACCGCTCCAGTGTCGTGCCCGCCTCGGTGTGCGCGCGGCTCGCCGTCGCCAGCACCTCCTCGTAGGAGGAGTTCACGCCCAGTGCCGTGCCCAACTCGCCCTGATATTCCGGGGCGAATGCCTTGCCGTACATATATCCGTGGCCTCTCGATCATCTTCATGCCTTGATCAAGAAACTACGAGTGGTGGGGGGTGCGGCGAATCAGTCCGCGTATGTGTTGTGTTGTACGACTTCAGTGCTACGCCGGGGGGTGGTGGTCATCATGGGGATGTAGGGGAACGTCAGGGTCACCCGGCCGGTTCGGGTACCGCCGTTGCGTTGCACACCATGCAATTCGGGTTGCATCACTTGCCTGAGCGGGCCGGAGGCGCCACCCTGCTGCCACGACCACCCGATCACGGATCGCCGAGCACCGAGGTGTGGCATGAGCGCAGCACGTACGGGAACGCAGGCCGGCACAGGGATCGACCGTCGACGGTTCCTCGGCACCGTCGCGGCGGGGCTGGCCGCGGCGGGCGGGGCGGGACTGCTGACGGTGCGGGATTCGGCACCCGCGCACGCCACCGCCGGGCACCACCCGCGCGGCGCCCGTCCGCTCTTCCTGGGGACCTACACCTCGGCCCCGGGCGGCGGGACCGGTGTCGGACTCGGTACGTACGACACCGCGACCGGCCGGATCACCGCCACCGGGGTCGTGGCAGGGGTCGCCGACCCCTCCTACCTCGCCCTGGCACCGTCCGGCCGTACCCTCTACGCGGTCGACGAGCAGCAGCAGGGCGGGGTGACCGCGATCGCGCTGACGCCGGACGGCCCGCCCACGGTGCTGGGCACCCGGCCCACCGGCGGCGCCGGTCCCTGTCATCTGTCGGTGCATCCGGGCGGCCACTGGCTGCTCAGCGCCAACTACCTCTCCGGCAGCGTCGCCGTGCATCCGGTCGACCGCGCCACCGGCGCCCTGGGCGAACGCACGGACCTGGTCACCCACTCCAGCCCGCCGCCCGGCCCCGGCCAGGACGGGCCGCATGCCCACCACATCATCACCGCCCCGGACGGCCGGCATGTGCTGGCCGTCGACCTCGGCAATGACACCGTCTACACCTACCGGCTGGACGAGGCGGCCGGAAAACTCACCCAGGTGTCGTCCGCGGCACTGCGGCCCGGCGCCGGTCCCCGGCATCTGACCTTCCACCCCTCGGGCGCCTTCGCCTATCTGGCGAACGAGGTCGACAACACGGTCGTGGTCTGCCGCTACGACCGCGGAAGCGGGCGGCTGACGCCCGGTGCACCGCAGTCCACGGGCACCGGTCCGGGTACCAGCTACCCGGCGCAGATCCTGGTCACCGGGAACGGCCGCTTCGCCTATCTCGCCAACCGCGGTCACAACAGCCTCACCCGCTACGCCGTGGAGGCGGACGGGGCACGGCTGCGGCTGCTGGACACCGTGCCGGTGGGCGGCGACTTCCCCCGGCAGATCGCCTTCTCCCCGGATCAGCGATGGCTGTTCGCGGCGAACCAGAAGTCGGCTTCGGTGACGGTGTTCTCGGTGGACGCCCGGACGGGGGCGCTCCAACCCACGGGTGAGCCGTTCGCGGCTCCGGTCCCGGTATGCGTCCTGCCGCTGTGAGCGCGGAGCACGGCCCCCCGCGGCACCCGGGCCACTGACATACTGCGGCAACATTCCTGCATGGTTGGCCGATTAGCGTCGGTCTCCATGAGCACGGGAACGGTACGGGACGACAGCGCGACGGAGACCGGGGCGCCGACGGCACCGGGCGGTCTGCAGCAGGGACTCAAGCGCCGCCATATGCAGCTGATCGCGTTGGGCGGGGTGATCGGGGCCGGGCTGTTCGTGGGCAGCGGGGTGGTCGTACGGTCCACCGGTCCGGCCGCCGTGCTGTCCTTCCTGGCGGCCGGGGTGCTCACCGTACTGATCATGCGGATGCTGGCCGAGATGACCGTCGCCCGCCCGGCACTGGGGTCCTTCTACGCCCATGTCCGCGAGACCCTGGGGCTGCGTGCGGGGTTCACGGTCGGCTGGCTGTACTGGTACTTCTTTGTGATCGTGGTCGCCGTCGAGGCGGTGGCCGGCGGACGGATCGTCCAACTGTGGCTTCCCGGCACCCCGTTGTGGGCCGTCAGCCTGGTGCTGATGGCGCTGCTGACCGCGACCAATATGGTCTCGGCGCGCTCCTACGGCGAGTTCGAGTACTGGTTCTCGTCGGTGAAGGTCCTGGCGATCGTGGTGTTTCTCTTCCTCGGCACACTGTTCGTGCTGGGGCTGTGGCCGGACGCCCCCGGCGGGCTGGGCAATCTGACCGCGCACGGCGGCTTCGCGCCCGAGGGCGCCGGCGCGGTGCTCGACGCCGTCGTGCCCTGCATCGGGTTCTTCACCGGCGCGGAGATCGTCACGATCGCGGCCGCCGAGTCGGTCGAACCGGAGCGGGCGGTGGCGGACGCGATCCGTTCGATCGTGCTGCGGGTGGTGGCCTTCTACGTACTGTCGATCTTCCTGGTCGTCACGGTGGTGCCCTGGACGTCGCAGGCGATCGAGGTGAGCCCGTACGCGGCGGTGCTGGACCGCCTTGCGGTGCCCGCGGCCGGCACGGTCATGAACGCACTGGTGCTGATCGCCGTGCTGTCCTGCCTGAACTCCGCTCTCTACACGTCCTCCCGGATGCTGTTCGCGCTCACCCGTCACGGGGATGCGCCCCGCGCATTCACCAAGGTCAGCGCAAGCGGGGTACCGCGCCGGGCACTGCTGGCCGGAACCTCGGTCGGCTATCTGTCGGTGATCGCGGCCTGGATCTCGCCCGGTGTCGTCTTCTCGTTCCTGATCAACTCCTACGGTGCCATCGCCCTGTTCGTCTATCTGGCGATCGCGGTCGCGCAGGTGCGGATGCGGCGGAAGCTGGAGCACACGGAGCCGGAGCGGCTGACGCTGAAGATGTGGCTGTTCCCGTGGCTGAGCTGGGTGACCATTGCGCTGATGGCGTCGGTGATCGCGGCGATGGCGTTCTTGCCGGACAGCCGGTCGCAGTTCTGGCTGAGTCTGCTGACGGTGGCCGTGGTGCTGGCCGCGTACGAGCTGCGCCGCAGGAAGGGACCGGCCGGCACGCCGCGGCCGGAGGATTCCGGCGCGGTGGAGGCCGGGGCCGGCTCGGACGCATCCGGCGCGCGCCGCGCCTGAAGCGGCGGTGCGGCTCCGGGTCGGATACGGGTCCGGGGCGGCTACGGGTCCGGGGCGGATACCCACCTGCCGCCCGTCGGCCTTCCGGTCTCGTACGCTCAGCTTGAGTTTCTTCTTGCCGCCGGTGGGATGGCCCGGACCCCACTGATAGATCACGGCGTTCCCCTTTGCCCCCGAGAAACCGCAGCCGACGCTCCTCGAAGAGGCAGTGGCGGCGGCCGAAGTGTCGGCGGCGGCTCCCGGCGTGAAAGGGCCGAGCTGCCGTGAGGACGTCGTCATGCGTCATCTGCGTGCAGCTCGGCCGACGGGACGGGACAGCGGCGTCATGTAATGGCCGGCCGGCCGAAAGAGTCACCCGGCCGCCGGACAGCTCCTAGTAGGCCAGGTACTGCCGCAGCAGATCGCGCAGTTCGGTCTCGAACCCGGCGTACTTCAGGCGGAGTTGGCCGCCGGGCCAGTCCTCGGGCAGGAGCTCTGCGGGGAGCAGGGGGTCGGAGAGGAGATGACGGAGGGCGGCCGCCGCGATGGTGAAGCGGTCGGCGAGGGTGTCGGCGCGGTCCAGTGCGGAGGCCAGGGCGCGGGCGCGGCGCGCCCAGCCGGTCAGGTCCCACAGCCGGGCGGCGAGCGCGGCGGGGTCGTCGTCCGGGGTGCCGGTGAGCCAGGTGCACTGCTCGGTGACGACGGCGGGGCGGGGCCGGTCGAGGTTGGCGGGGCGCAGCCAGCTGCCCTCGCGGAGTTCGGCCAGCCGCAGTGCCGCCATGGCCTGGCGCAGTGCGGTGCGCTCGGCCGGCGGCCGGCGTTCCGCCGTGGCGACCACGGCGATCTCCCAGTCCCCGCTCCAGGGCCGTGTCCTCGGTGAGCGGCTCTCGTCCTGCCGGGCCTGGCGCGCCAGGAGGCGGGTGGTGAGGGCGTACGCGCCGTCGGCCTGCCGCAGATCGCCGGCGGCCACCATGCGGGAGAGCGCTACCCGGACGGTGCCCTCGGCGATGCCGAACAGCTCGCCGACCCGCACCAGGGCGCGCGCGGGCAGCCGCGGTGGGTGATGGCCGAGGAGGGTGCTCAGCACGATGGAGCGTGCGGTGAGCGGCCGCAGCGCGCGGGCGGCGGCCTCGGTGTCGTCGGGAGTGCCGGTGTCGTCGTTCATGTGTGCACGAAATTCTAGCGACGCCGGACGTCCGCATTACACACTTCCCACGGGTGTTCTGATTCTGTAACGTCAACGGTATGACCGTCACTCATGAAGTCGTGAATCAGGCTCCGCCGCTGACCGGGTTCAGTACGGCGGACGAGCCGGCCCTGCTGGAGGCGCTGCTCCGGGACGGCGCCGAGTGGGGCAGCCGGGAAGTGACCGAGCTCGGCGCGCTGGCCGGTTCCGCTGCGGTGCAGGACCAGGCGCGCTGGGCGGAGGAGCAGCCGCCCCGGCTGCACACCCACGACCGGTTCGGACACCGCATCGACGAGGTCGCCTTCCACCCGGCCTGGCATCAGCTGATGACCGTCGCGGTGGAGCACGGTCTGCACGCCGCGCCCTGGGCCGACGACCGCCCCGGGGCGCATCTGGTGCGTGCCGCGAAGTTCTATGTCTGGTCGCAGGCCGAGGCGGGGCACGGCTGCCCGGTCTCGATGACGTACGCCGCTGTCCCCGCGCTGCGCGCCGCGCCGGAACTCGCCGCACAGTACGAGCCGTTGCTCGCCGCCCGCAGCTACGACTTCGGGCTGCGGGCGCCGCTGACCAAGTCGGGCCTGATCGCGGGCATGTCGATGACGGAGAAGCAGGGCGGCTCCGACGTACGGGCCAACACCACCCGCGCGGCCCCGGCCGGCGACGGCACCTACCGTCTCACCGGCCACAAGTGGTTCACCTCGGCACCGATGAGCGATGTCTTTCTGGCGCTGGCGCAGACCGAGGAGGGGCTCAGCTGCTTCCTGGTGCCCAGAGTGCTGCCGGACGGCACGCTCAACGGCATGCGGCTGATGCGGCTCAAGGACAAGCTGGGCAACCGCTCCAATGCCTCCTCCGAGATCGAGTACGACGAGGCGGTGGCCTGGCCGGTCGGGGAGCCGGGCCGTGGGGTGCGGACCATCGTCGAGATGGTGAACGTGACCCGGCTTGACTGTGTGCTGGGGTCGGCGGCCGGGATGCGGGCGGGGCTGCGGCAGGCGCTGCACCACACGGCGCACCGGCAGGCCTTCGGGCGGGAGTTGGGCCGGCAGCCGCTGATGCGCTCGGTGCTCGCCGACCTGGCGGTCGAGTCGGAGGCGGCGACGGTGCTGGGGTTGCGGCTGGCGACGGCGGTGGACCGGTCGCAGGCCGGGGACGCCGGGGAGACGGCGCTGCGTCGGCTGGCACTGGCGGCCGGGAAGTACTGGGTGTGCAAGCGGGGCAGCACTCATGCGGCGGAGGCGCTGGAGTGCCTGGGCGGCAACGGCTATGTCGAGGATTCCGGCATGCCGCGGATCTACCGGGAGGCGCCGCTGTTGTCCATCTGGGAGGGCTCGGGGAATGTCGCCGCGCTCGATGTGCTGCGTGCGCTGGGCAAGGAACCGGCCGCGCTGGACGCATTCTTCGCGGAGGTGGAGACCGCGGCGGGTGCCGACCGCCGGCTGGATGCGGCGGTGGCCGGCGTCCGCAAGATGCTCGGCGGGCTCGGCGATCCGGAGCGGGCGCAGCTGATGGCCCGGTCGCTGGCGGAGCGGATGACGCTGGTACTGCAGGGCTCGCTGCTGGTGCGGTACAGCCACCCTGCGGTCGCCGATGCGTTCTGTGCCTCACGACTCGACGGGGAGTGGGGCAATGCCTTCGGCACCCTGCCGGCCGCCGCCGACCTGGCCTCGATCCTGGAGCGCACCCGGCCGGGGACGCCGGATGCGACGGCCGGGAGCGGGGTCTGATGTCCGTACGGGTGGAGCGTGCCGGGCCGGTGACGACGGTGGTGTTGTCCCGGCCGGCGTCCCGTAATGCCGTGGACGGTGCGACGGCCGGGCAACTCGCCGCCGCGTTCCGGGAGTTCGACGACGACGACGGCGCACGGGTCGCGGTGCTGTGGGGTGAGGGCGGGACGTTCTGCTCCGGTGCCGACCTCAAGGCGATCGGCACCGAGCGCGGCAATCGCGTGACCCCGGACGGGGACGGGCCGATGGGGCCCACCCGGATGCGGCTCGGCAAGCCGGTGATCGCGGCGGTGGCCGGCCATGCGGTGGCCGGCGGTCTGGAGCTGGCGCTCTGGTGCGATCTCCGGGTGGCGGAGGAGGACGCCGTCTTCGGGGTGTTCTGCCGGCGCTGGGGGGTGCCGCTGATCGACGGCGGTACGGTGCGGCTGCCGCGGCTGATCGGTGCGAGCCGGGCGATGGACCTGGTCCTGACGGGGCGTCCGGTTCCGGCCGCCGAGGCGCTGGACATCGGTCTCGTCCATCGTATGGTGCCGGCCGGGACGGCACGCGCGGAGGCGGAACTGCTGGCGGCGGAGATCGCCCGCTTCCCGCAGGCGTGTCTGCGCAGCGACCGCGCCTCCCTGCTGGACCAGGAGGGTCGGGACGAGCAGTCGGCGATGGCCGCTGAACTCCGTTACGGCCAGGCCGTGTTGGCCGAGTCGATGGAGGGTGCGGCGCGGTTCGCCGCGGGGGCGGGACGGCACGGGGTCCCGGACGGGGGCCAGGGGGAACAACACAGCTAGGGCGTGCCCTGTGGAAGTCCGGCTTCGGCGCGCCGCCCCGCGTGATCACCCGGTCAGGGCGCCGGTCGGCATCCGTCCGCGCCGGGTGCGCCCCGGTCGGGAACGGCCCCGGGACCATTCCGGGGCCGTTCCCGTTCCGCCCTGCTTCCGTCCTGGTCACGGCCGTGTGCGGTGCCGTCGGAGCGGCCGCCGCAGAGGGGCGGGCGTCATTGAACGCCTGACATTCTCCGCGTACCGTCACCCTCCCCCGCCCGGCCCGGCCCGTCCCTCAAGGAGTACACCCGTGAGCGATCTGAACTACCCCGAGGAGGGCGGCACTCGGCGCACCCCGCTGCCACCCGGCTACCACCACCTCCATGAGGAGCTACCGGTCGGTCACGGCCGGGCGGTGCTGGCCGCGGCGGGCGAGGCGATCACCACCTTCCGGATGCATCGCGCGGCCGGCGCCCGCATCCGGTCCGACGCCCCGCGGGCCGCGCCGGGAGTGGACGTCGAGGTCTCGCTGGGCATCGGCCCGCTGCGGCTGCGCGCACCGTGCACCGTGGTGTGGACGGTCGATGAGGAGGACCGCATCGGCTTCGGGTACGGGGCCAGGAAGGGGCATCCCGAGTCCGGCGAGGAGGCGTTCGTCGCCGAGCTGCGCGACGACGGCTGGGTGTGGTTCACCGTGACCGCTTTCAGCCGCCCGGACCGGCCGGTCACCCGGCTCGCCGGCCCGCTGGTCCCCGTGTTCCAGCGCCGGTACGCCCGCCACCTCGGCCGGACGCTGCGCCGCCTCGCCGGCCCCCGCTGACTCCCCGATGTCGATCGGGGAGCTACGGGACGGACTGCACCGGGTGTACGGCGCCGAGATCCCGCTCGCCGCGCCCGCCACGCCCGGACCGCATCTGCCGCGGCGGCTGTCCGGCCGTCACACCCGGCTGGCCGAGACCTATCGCAAGGGCCGTGGGCGGCGCCGGAAGCGGCCGCCTCGCCGGACGCGGCCGGGCGACAGCAAAGCTGTCTCCAGCACGCTCTCACCGCCTGGTTCGGCGCTCCGCTCACCCCCTGATGGCCCCTGAAATACGCTTTGTTACCGACGCGTAGCGATGCGGCTCACGATCGCCATACGTCCACCTCGGCTTCATCATTTCGTCACCAGCACCTCTGCCGATCGTGAAAGAAACCAGGCATGTGTGAAGACGAACTGATCCCGCCGCAGGCGGACATGACCGAGCAGGAGTGGCTGCGGGCCGGCTCGGCCACGACGGCCGGGGGGCCGCCGATGCGTACGACGGGACGCGTTCCGCAGTGGGTGAACCGGCGGACGCTGCTGGGCGGCGCGATGGCCGGTGCGGCGCTCGCGGTGCTGCCTTCGCCGGCCCAGTCCCCCGCGTCCGCCGAGCCCCGCCTCGGCGGCCCCGGGGCCTTTCCGTTCCCCGAACACCCCGATGGCAAGGGCGAGTTCGCGGTTCTGGTCACCGGTGACGCGGGGACGGGGGACGAAGCGCAGTACGCGGTGGCGGCCGCCGCGCGGGATATCTGCAAGGCCGAGGGCATCGGCCTTGCGGTGGGGCTCGGCGACAATATTTACGAGAACGGCCCCGAGTCCGCTCATGACGAGGAGTTCCGGGACAAGTTCGAGAAGCCGAACAGCGGCATCGATGTGCCGTGGCTGATGGTGCTGGGCAATCACGACTGCTCGGGGCTGATCCCCGGCAGCGGCGGAGACCCCTCGCGCGGTGACCGCGAGGTCGCCTATGCCACCACGTCACGGCGCTGGTACATGCCGGGCCGCTACTACAGCGTGCCGCTGCCGACCGCCGATCCGCTGGTGGAGTTCTTCGCCATCGACACCATTCCCTGGTCGTCGTATGTCGCCCAGCTCGACCCGTACTACCGGTGGGACGGGCCGTACATGCGCGAGCAGCGGAGCTGGCTGGAGGGTGCGCTGCGCGCCTCGCGGGCCCGCTGGAAGGTGGTGATCGGACACCACCCGTACCTCAACAACGGCAAGCACGGCAGCGCCGGTTCCTATGACGGTTTCGAGATCGGGAACTACACCAGTGGTGTCCATCTCAAGGACATGTACGAGAAGGTGGTGTGCGGACGGGCCGATCTGATTCTGTCCGGTCACGATCACACACTGCAGATCCTGGAGCCGACGGCCCGTACGGGCGGCACCCGGCAGGTGGTGTGCGGTGCCTCGGCCAAGACGGAGGACGGCAAGGCGCACTTCGGGCACGCGGCGGCCTGGCAGAACTTCTCCGACCACGGCTTCATGGTGCTGAAGGTGTCCGGCGCGCGGCTGACCATCGATGCGTACACCGTCGACGTGCCGACGCGGCAGGCCACTCTGCGGCACCGGGCCCGCCAGACCCGGCCGGTCGCGGCGGCGCCGGCGCACGCCTGACGGCGGGAGCCGTCCCGGAGTGCCGCTCGCCCGGGACGGCTCTCCGGGTGGGGCAAAGCGGCGCTGCCGGGCCTACCAGGTGAAGGTGGCCGCGGCGCCGGCCGGCAGATCGTAGGTGATGTGCCGGCCGCCCCAGTTGACGGCGGTCCGCCGGGTACTGCCGGTGGCGTTGTAGGCGATCAGCGCCCGGGATCCGTCGGGGTTGCGCCAGGCGACGTTGGGGACGGTGGCCGAGGCGGTGGAGCCGACGCGGCGGGCGCCGGGCTTCACGAACTTGGTGAGGTGGCCCATCGTGTAGTACTCGACGGTGTAGTCGACCGTGCCGTGCCGCCGTCCGTCGCCGTGATGCACGGTGACCAGCCCGGTGCAGTTGCCGCAACCCCCATGGTGCGGGCCGCCGTTCTGGTCCACGGCGAGCGACCACTTGACCCAGCTGCGGCCCCAGTTGCGGGTGTAGTCGATGAGGTTGTGCATGTCCTCCCGCTGCTGGTTGTCGATCCACCGTCCGCCGGAGTGCTCGGTGTCGTATGCCCGCAGGCCGGGATAGCGGTCGTGCATCCGGGTCTGCTGTGCGACGTCGCCGCCGTAGCCGTGCCAGGCGACCCCGCCGAAGTTGGGGTGGTGGCGGATGGCCGGGTCGTCGACGGTGGCCCGCGCGAACTCGTCGTAGCGGTCCCAGTTCCAGTCCAGTGCGAGGACCTTGGTGGACAGTCCGGCCTGCCGCAGGGCGGGGAGCAGGTCGTTCTTGGTGAAGTAGGCCAGCCCGGAGGCGTTCCACCGCATGGACGGATAGCCGGAGCAGCAGTTGGGCTCGTTCTGGATGGAGACATAGTCGACCGGCACCCCTCGGTCCCGGTACGCCTGGAGGTACCTCACGAAGTACCGGGCGTAGGTGGCGTAGTACCTCGCGCGCAGCCGCCCCTGCTCCAGCTTCCCGTTGTCCTTCATCCAGGCGGGTGCGCTCCAGGGCGAGGCCATCACCTTGACGGCCGGGTTGAGGGTGCGGGCCCGGGCGGTCAGCGGCAGTACGCCGGCGAGGTCGTGTGCGACGGAGAAGTTCCTGAGGTCCGGGTCGGTCCGCCCGGCGGGCATGTCGTCATAGGTGTAGCCGAAGCGGGCGAGGTCGGAGGTGCCCATGGGGTTGCGGACGAAGCCGAGGCCGATGCCCTCGACGGGGTCGAAGAGCTTTGTCAGCGTGGCGTCGCGGGTGGCCTTGCTCAGCGTGCCGCTGCTCTTCAGCAGCCAGGCGGCGGTGTCGGTGAAGGACGCCCCGCCGCCCTCGAACCGCTGGTAGGTCCTCGACTCGTCGACGGTGATGCCGCCCGCGGCACCCGGGGTGAAGGGGACAGGGGCCTGCTTCTCCAGTCCCTTGACGACCTGGCGGCCGCCGGGGTCGGAGGTGGTGGTGAGGTAGACCTGCATCCGCTCCGGGGCGGCGGGGTACGGGGCGGCCACCCACAACGCTACGAGGAGGGCCGCGGCCGCCCCGGCCGCGCCGGTCAGGGCACGCCGGACTGTTCGGGATCTCATGGTGGGGGTGCCTTCCGGTAGCGAGGGCGGGCCGACGCGCTCGCCGGGGGTCCGCCCGGCGAGCCGGTGAGGTCACGGCCCTGCTGATGCTGCCGGCCTGTGGGGTGCGGCCGGCGGTTCGGCCCGTTGGCTCGGACCTTGAACGTACCGCGTCAGGAGCCCTGCGCGACGGGCGAGTTACCGGGGCGTAACGCCCGGCCCGGGATCACCCTCCGCGGGCCGGTGCCCCGGCCGCGGCCGACAGCGCCGGACGGGTGACGCAGTGGCCCCGTGGGCACCGTCACCCGTCCTCCGCACCCCTGGAGGGCATCCGGGGCACCGGAAATGCGGGTCTTCCGGCCCGCGCCTAGGGTGAGCGCATGGCCGCGTTCCGGTGGATATCGGCCCCGGTCAACGGCCCGCGACCGTGGGCACGAGGCGTGCTCGGCCCGGGGTCCCCGGGCGCTGCCGCGATGCACCGCTGCCGTCGGCGCCTGCGTGTGCACATCCCGCGCCGTGTGGCCGCAAGGCGTGGCACGCCATGACCGACGTGCCCCTTGATCCGTTCGACCACGACTACGACCCGCGGGCCGACCGGGACTGGCGCCTCGTCGAGGAGGACGCGCCCGGGGTGTCGCACCGCGAGCCCATCGCCCTGCGCGAGCGGCTCTCGCTCAACCGGATGGGCACCTTCGACTGGGACCTGGACCGCGGCTCGATGAACCTGGACTCCGGTGCCATGGACGTCTTCGATCTGCGCCCGGGGGAGTACGACGGCACGCCGGTGTCCCTGGTCAAGCGGGTACCGCCGGAGGAGGGCCGTCGGCTGGACGAGGCACTCTCCCAGGCCCTGCGGGACGGTCACTCGTCCTACGGCGCCTACTTCCGGGTCCAGTGCCGCGACGGAACCCAACGCTGGACACACTCCCAGGGGCGGATTCTGCACACCGCGGACGGGGTGCCGTACCGGGTCATCGGCATCGTCCGGGAGGCGACCAGCGAGCTGGCGGACTCCGCGCTGCTGCGCTCGCTCCAGCAGGAGCGGCAGCGGCAGACCGTGATGGTGCAGCAGACCACCGCCGCGCTGGGCCGTGCGCTGTCCGTCAAGGACGTGACCCGGGTGCTCACCGGAACCGGCGGCGCCCGGCGGTTCGGCGCGGACGGGCTGGTCCTCGGCCTGGTCGAGAACGACCGGTTCGAGGTCATCGCCACCGCCGGGCTGGACGGAGAGGTGCCCGACGACATGATGACCTCACGGCTGGACGACACCCTGCCGCTGGCGGACGCGGCACGCTCGCGGCGGCCCATCTTCCTCAGCACCCGCGGCGAGCTGATCGCCCGCTATCCGCGGCTGCGCCCGTACAACGAGGTGCTGCCGGCGGGCAGCGCGGCGTTCCTGCCGCTGGTGGCGCAGGACACCGTCATCGGCGCGCTGGGGCTGTTCAACGCCGAGCCCGCGGTGCAGTCGCCGGAGGCCAGGAACCTGGCGCTGGCGCTGGCCGGTGTCGTCGCGCAGTCGGTACAGCGGGCGACCCTCTTCGACCAGGAGCGGGAGTTCGCGACGGGGCTGCAGGCGACGATGCTGCCGCGCCGGCTCCCGCCGATCGAGGGCGGCGCGGTCACCGTCCGCTACCACCCGGCGAGCGTCGGCCGGGACATCGGCGGCGACTGGTACGACGTGATCGCACTGCCCCAGGGGCGGATCGGGCTCGTGGTGGGCGACGTACAGGGCCATGACACCCATGCGGCCGCCGTGATGGGCCAGCTGCGGATCGCCCTGCGCGCCTACGCCAGCGAGGGGCACGCGCCGGAGACCGTGCTGGTACGGGCGTCCCGCTTTCTGGCGGAGCTGGACACCGAACGCTTCGCGACCTGCACCTATATCCAGGCCGATATGGAATCCGGGGCGCTGCACATCGCACGGGCCGGCCATCTCGGCCCGCTGATCAGCAACAGCTCCCGGCACATCGACTGGCCCGAGGTCCGCGGTGGGCTGCCCCTCGGTCTGGCCACGCTCTTCGGGCACGACCACTTCCCGGAGACCCAGCTGTTCCTGGAGCCCGGGTCGACGCTGCTGCTGTGCACCGACGGCCTGGTCGAACAACCCGGCCAGGACATCTCTTCCGGCATCGACGCGCTGTCCGCTGCGGTCCGCACCGGGCCCACGGAACTGGAGGCGCTCGCCGACCGGCTCTCGGACCATCTGTGGGCCGACCCCGGCTCGGAGGACGATATGGCCCTCCTGCTGCTGCACCGGCTGCCCGGCTCCGGGGCCGCCGCCACCCCGCGGCTGCGGCTGCATGTCCATCAGGCCGACCCCTCGGGTACCGCGGAGGTCCGCTCCGCGGTACGCCGCACGCTGGACCAGTGGCGGGCGGGCACCGTCATGCACAACATCGAGGTCGCCGCCTCCGAGCTGATCGCCAACGCGCTGACGCACACCGAGAGCGGCGCCCTGGTCTCCATGGAGCTGCTGCCGGGCACCCCGCGCCGGATCCGGCTGGAGGTCGAGGACCGCTCCAGCCGGTGGCCCCGGCGGCGCAGCCCCGGCGAGACCGCCACCTCCGGGCGCGGGCTGATGCTGGTCGAGGCGCTCGCGGACGAATGGGGCGCCGAGCCGCGCGGCGCGGGCAAGGCGCTGTGGTGCGAGTTCGCGGTGCCGGACGGGCAGGAAGCGGTGCATTGAACACCTGGGCCGTCCAGGGGTGGTGAGTCCGCGTCAATTCAGCTGCCGGGGGCGGGAAATGCGCACTGGTTCCCGAGGACCGGCAGTGGCCGAGCCGACCAACCTGGCCGTTGGCCGACTCGACCTGACCGGAACGTACACCTTCACGTCCATGACGCAAACCGCTCCGGCGCATGCGCCCACCGAGGGGCGGCCGGCCCCGGCGGGTCGGTTCAGTCCTCCGGTCCGAACCACAGCGTCGTCATATTGCAGAACTCGCGGATGCCGTGCCCGGAGAGCTCCCGCCCGTAGCCGGAGCGCTTGACGCCTCCGAAGGGGAGGCCCGGATGGGAGGCGGTCATTCCGTTGAAGAAGACACCGCCGGCCTGCACATCGCGGGCGAGGCGCTGCTGCTCCTCCGGGTCCCGGGTCCAGGCGTTGGAACTGAGCCCGAACGGTGTGTCGTTGGCGAGGCGCACCGCCTCGTCGAGGTCGGCGACGCGGTAGAGCGTGGCGACCGGGCCGAACGCCTCCTCCTGGTGGATCCGCATCCCGGGGGTGATGCCGGACAGCACGGTCGGCTCGTAGAACCAGCCCGTGGAGTGCTGCGGTGGCCGCCGGCCGCCGCACAGTGCGGTGGCGCCCTGGTGGACCGCGTCGTCGACGAGCTCCTCCAGGTCGGAGCGGCCCTGTTCGCTGGAGAGCGGCCCGACATCGGTGTGCTCGTCCATCGGGTCGCCGACGGTCAGCGCGGCCATGCGGTCGGTGAACCGCTCGGCGAAGGCGTCGTAGATGTCCTGGTGCACGAGGAACCGCTTGGCCGCGATACACGACTGTCCGTTGTTCTGGACGCGTGCGGTGACCCCGACACGGACCGCCTTGTCCAGGTCGGCGGAGGGCAGGACGATGAAGGGGTCGCTGCCGCCGAGTTCGAGGACGGTCTTCTTGACCTCGTCACCGGCCGTCGACGCCACCGCGCGGCCGGCCGGCTCGCTGCCGGTGAGCGTGGCGGCGACCACCCTCGGGTCACGCAGGATGTCCTCGACCGCACGGGACCCCACCAGCAGGGTCTGGAAACAGCCTTCGGGGAAACCGGCGCGGCGGAAGAGCTCCTCCAGGTAGAGCGCGGTCTGCGGCACGTTCGAGGCGTGCTTGAGCAGCCCGGTGTTCCCCGCCATCAGCGCGGGCGCGGCGAACCGTACGACCTGCCAGAGCGGGAAGTTCCAGGGCATCACCGCGAGGACGGTGCCGAGGGGGCGGTAGCGCACCACGGCACGGATCGCGCCGGAGTCGCTGACATCGGCCGGGTCCGGGTGCTCGTCGGCGAGCAGTGCCTCGGCGTGGTGCGCGTACCACCGCATGGTCTTGGCGCACTTCGCCGCCTCCGCGCGCGCCTGGGCCAGCGGTTTGCCCATCTCGGTGGTCATGGTGCGGGCGATGCCGTCCTGGTCCGCATCGAGCAGGTCGGCGGCCGCGAGCATCCGCTCCTTGCGGTAGCCGAAGCTGGTGGTGCGGTGCTCCTGGAAGGCCTGGTCCGCCCGGACCAGGTGATCTTCGATCTCGCCCGGGTTGAGGGCGTCGAAGGTCTTCAGGGTCTCGCCGGTGGCCGGGTTGACCGTGGCGATCGCCATGATCGTCACCTCCTTGGTCGTGCGGGAGCGGGGGTGCCCCTGGCATGCGGGGCGAAAGGTCCGGGCGGCTCCTAGGAGAGCGGCGAGGGAGCCGGGGACGGCTCCGGGACCGGGTCGGGATCGGGTCCGGGCGGACGGGGTATCGGCGACGGTTCCGGCGGTATGGGATCCGGTTGCCCAGGCGGGCTCGGCGGGCCGGGAAGCGGGTCCGGGGCGGGCGGAGGGCCTCCCGGATCCGGAGGTGTGGGCTGCGGATCGCGGTCGAGCGTGCGCTCACTGCGCGTATGCGGTTGCCGCTGCACTGCGGGCCTCCAGAATGAGACGGCTAGTGGCACATGAGCCCCCGTACCCGAGTTTCGCCCGTCCATGGCCCCGGCGCACGGTGGATTGCCGCGGACGGGTTGCGCACGGGCCGGGAGCGTCGTATGTGACCTGATCGGACGACGCCGGGTGAGCCGGTCGCGCTCTACATTGCGGTCATGCCGATGATGCGTACAGGGGCGACGCGCCCGGCCACTGCCGGGACCACGGCCGCGGCCGGGAGCACGGTCCGGGCGGCCCGGCTCCGGGTCCCGGCCCGGGTCCGGGTCGCTGCCCGGCTCCGGGTCCGGGGCGCGGCGCTGCTGTCGGCGGTCGCCGTGGCGCCGCTCGTGCTCGCCGGGCCCGCCCCCGCGACCGCGGCGCCCGCCGTCCCTCCCGTCGACCGCGTCCCCCTTCCCGTCCTCATGGCCGACACCGGCGGCGGCGATCAGCTCCTCACCGCCCGTGCGGCCACGACGGGCGCCACCACCGGGACCGTGAGGTGGTGGCAGCGGCACAACGGCCGCTGGCGGCAGGCCGGTTGGGCGCCGGCCCGCTTCGGAGCCGGCGGGCTGACCGAGGGCAGCACCCGGGTGCAGGGCACCTCGACCACCCCGACCGGGCTCTACGACCTGCCGTTCGCCTTCGGGACCGCCCCGCCACCACCCGGCACCACCGTCCCCTACCGCCGGGTCGGCGCGGACTCCTGGTGGTGCGAGGACAACGCCTCCGCCTCCTACAACCGCTGGGTGGCGCCACTGCCGCCGGACTGCGCGGCCGGCGAGTCCGAACGGCTGGCGGACCATCCCACGCAGTACGCCCGGGCCCTGGTCATCGGCTTCAACACCCACCGTCCGGTGCACGGCCGCGGCGCCGGGATCTTCCTCCACATCAACGGGAAGGGCGCCACGGCCGGCTGTGTCTCCGTACCGGCCGCGGCGATGGCCCGGATCCTGTCCTGGGTCCGGCCGTCCGCGCATCCGCATATCGCCATCGGCACGGCGTACGGCCCGACCGCCCTCACCCGTTACTGACGGCTTCCCCGGTGAGCGGGAAGTGGCAGGCCACCCGGTGTCCCGCGGTCTCCGGCTCGGCCGGCGGCGGCTCCGTGGTCGCGCAGAGACCGGTCGCGACGGGGCAGCGGGTGCGGAAGCGGCAGCCGGAGGGCGGAGCGGCGGCCGACGGGGTCTCGCCGCCGAGCGGGGTGCCGGCCGGGGCGGCGTCCGGGTCGGGGGCGTTGACGGTGTCCAGCAGCCCCCGGGTATAGGGGTGCAGGGGGCGGGCGAGGACCTGGTCGGCGGGGCCGGTCTCCACGAGCTTGCCGAGGTACATCACACCGACCGAGTCCGCGAGATGCCGCACCACCGCCAGGTCGTGCGAGATGAAGAGATAGCCGATCCCCTTGTCGCGCTGCAGCGCGCGCATGAGGTTGAGGATCTGCGCCTGGACGGAGACATCGAGCGCGGAGACCGGCTCATCGGCGACGACCAGGGACGGGGCCAGGGCCAGGGCGCGGGCCAGACCGAGGCGCTGGCGCTGGCCGCCGGAGAATTCGTGCGGATAACGGTCCACCGCGCCGCGCGGCAGCCCGACGTCGTCCAGCAGACCGGCGATCCGCCGCCGCTGCTCGGCCCCGTCGCCGATGCCCTGGATGACCAGCGGTTCGCGCAGTACGGCGCCCACCCGCATCCGCGGGTCCATGGACGCGTAGGAGTCCTGGAACATCAGCTGGACGTGGCGCCGGTGGGCACGCAGCTCGCGCTTGTTCAGCGTGCTGATGTCGCGGCCGGCGAAGTGGACGGTGCCGGCGGTCGGCGTCTCCAGGCCGACGGCCAGCCGGCCGAGCGTGGACTTGCCGCAGCCGGACTCCCCCACGATGCCGAAGGTCTCGCCGCGCCGGACGGTGAGCGAGATGCCGGCCACCGCGCTGACCTCGGCGGCGCCCTTGCGGCCCGGTGTGCGGTGGCCGAAGAGCCCGCCGTGCAGCGGGTAGGTCTTGCTGACGTCGGCGAGCCTCAGCAGCGGTTCCGCCGTCCGTACCGGGGGCGCGGTGGGCACCGGCGGGCGCAGCTCGGCGGCCGGGTCGGCACCGGGGGCCGGGCCGGCGGGGTGGAAGCAGGCGAAGGCATGGGCCGTGGTGGCGGGCGTGGTGCCGTCGAGGCCGTCGGTGAGATCCGGCTCGGCGGCCCGGCAGATGTCGGTGGCGAAGCCGCAGCGTGGGGCGAAGCGGCAACCGACGGGGCGGGTGACGAGGGACGGCGGCAGGCCGGGGAGGGTGGCCAGCGGCTGCCGGGCGTCGCCGGCGAGGGGGGCACTCCCCCGGCCGTCGCCGGTCCCCCCGTCGGCCGGCCGCCGGGGGAGTTCGGGGAGAGCCGCGAACAGCGCCTGGGTGTAGCGATGCCGTGGGGCGGCGAACAGCGGGCGGACCGCGGCCCGTTCGGCGATCCGGCCGCCGTACATCACCGCGACCCGGTCGACCCGGCGGGCGATCACGCCGAGGTCGTGGGTGACCAGGATCATCGCCATGCCGAGGCGGGCGCGCAGCTCGTCGATGAGTTCGAGGATCTGGTGCTGGGTGGTGACGTCGAGGGCGGTGGTCGGTTCGTCGGCGATCAGCAGCCGGGGCTCGCAGACCAGCGCCATGGCGATCGCCACGCGCTGCCGCATCCCGCCGCTGAGCTGGTGGGGGTAGCTCTTCAGCCGCTCGGCGGGGCGCGGCATGCCGACCAGCCGCAGGGTCTCCTCGGCCTTGGCCCAGGCCTCGGCCCTGGTCATCCGCCGGTGCAGCAGCAGGGGTTCGGCGACCTGAGCGCCGATGGTGAGGGTGGGGTTGAGGGAGCTCAGCGGGTCCTGGAAGACCATTCCGACGGTGTTCCCGCGGACATCCCGCAGTACGGGTTCCCGGGCGGCGGCGAGGTCGGTGCCCTCGAACAGGATCCGGCCGCCGGTGATCTTCCCGCCGGGCGGCAGCAGGCCGAGGACGGACAGCGCGGTCATGGTCTTGCCGCAGCCTGATTCGCCGACGATGCCGAGCGCTTCACCAGGGGCGACGGCGAGGTCGATGCCGTCAAGGGCATGGACGGTGCGGCCGCGGCCGGCGATCTCGACATGCAGATCCTCGATCCGCAGGAGCGAGTCGGTCATGGTGTGGGTCCTCGCTTCTTCCGAAACCGCGTCAGTTCTTCTGCAGCCGTACGTCGAAGGCGTCCCGCAGACCGTCCCCGATGCAGTGGAGGGCGGCGACGACCAGCACGATCGCCAGGCCCGGCGGGAAGATCAGCCACCAGTAGCCGACCTGGGTGTAGGTGATGCCGGCGGAGAGCAGGGAGCCCCAGTCGGCGGCGGGCGGCGGGATGGACAGGCCCAGGAAGGACAGATAGGCGACGTACAGGATGGCGTCGGCCACCTGGAAGGTGGCGTTGACGATGACGGTGCCGACGGCGTTGGGGACGATGTGCCGGAAGACGGCCCGCCCTCCGCCGCCGCCCATCAGCCGCATCGCATGGATGTAGTCGCGGCTGCGCAGCGCCAGTGCCTCGCCCCGGATGAGCCTGGCCGGGGAGAGCCAGGCGACGGAGGCGATGACCAGGATGAGCACGGGCTTGCTGGGGGTGACGATGGTGGCGACCACGACGAGCAGGAAGAGCGCGGGGATGGCGAGCGCGGCGTCGGTGATCCGCATCATCACGGCGTCCGCCCATCCGCCGAAGTAGCCGGCGACCGAGCCGTAGACCGTCCCGAAGAGGGTTGCCAACAGCCCGGCGGCCAGCCCGACTTCGAGGGAGGTCCGGCCGCCGTACATCAGCCGGCCGAACAGGTCGTAGCCGAGGTCGGTGGTGCCCAGCAGGTGGCCTGGACCGGGGGCGCGGTTGGCCTGGGAGAGATCGGTGTGGATCTGGTCGGTGGGGTGGACCAGCGGCCCGAGGAAGCAGAAGGCGAACAGGGCCAGCAGCACCAGGGCGCCGGCGAGGGCGAGCTTGTTGCGGGCGAAGACGGCGAGCGTGCGGCGGGCCAGGCCGGGGGTGGCCAGGGCCGCGTCGGGCTGCGTGGCGTCGAGGGCGGTGGTCGTCACGTCACGCTCCTGATGCGCGGGTCGAGGACGGCATAGGCGAGGTCGGTGATCAGGGAGCCGAGGACGGTGGCGACGCCGACGACGAGGGTGACGCCGAGCAGGACGGGGAAGTCCGAGCTCTGGGCGGCGTTCCAGAACAGCAGCCCCATCCCCGGGTAGTTGAACATCGACTCGATGACGAGGGTGCCGCTGAAGAGGGTGGGGAGGTAGAGGCCGAGGAGGGTGGCCAGCGGGATGAGAGCGTTGCGCAGGACGTGCCGGGCCATGATGCGGGCGTCCGACTGGCCCTTGGCGCGTGCGGTGCGTACGTAGTCCTCGCCGAGGTTGTCGAGGACGGCGGAGCGCATATAGCGGCTGAAGGCGGCGATGATGCCGAGTGCGGCGGTCACGACGGGAAGGACGAGCGCCGGCGGGTCGGCGAGGACGCCGCCGACCGTGTCGGCCTGCGGCGCCTCGGCGGGCAGCAGGGGCAGCTGCTGGCTGAAGACGAGGAGGAGCACCAGGCCGAGGAAGAACACCGGGGTGGCGTAGGCGAGGAAGGCCGCACCGGTCAGGACGTGGTCGGCCGCCTTTCCCCGGTGCACGGCCTGCAGGATGCCGAGCGGGACGGCCAGCAGCGCGGCGAGCCCGACGGCGAGGCCGGCCAGCAGGGCGGTCTTGGGCAGTCGCTCGGCGAGCAGGGCGGCGACGCTCCGGTTGAGTTTGTAGGACTCGCCGAGGTCGCCGGTGAGCAGCCGCCCCAGGTACCGGACGTACTGCTCGGGCAGGGAACGGTCGTACCCCTGCTGATGGTTGAAGTGGGCGAGGGACTCCGGCGTGGCCTGGATGCCGAGGATGGCGCGGCCCGGTCCGCCGGGGAGCAGGTGCAGGAGGACGAAGACGATGACGGAGACCAGCAGCAGCACGACGAGGGCCTGCGCAAGGCGCTTGGCCAGGAAGCGGATCATCGGCCGGCCCCGCCCTTCTTCACGAAGTACCAGTTCTGCGGTGCGAGGGAGAGGGTCGGGTTCTGGTCGACGCCCCGCAGATCGTTGCGGATGACGGAGACCTGGTAGGCGGGGTTGGGGGTCCACAGGACCGGGAGCTGCCGGGCCACCTCACGTCCGTAGGTGCGCATCGCGGCCGGGGCATCGGAGTACTCGGTGGCCCGGATGAGCCGGTCGGTGCGCGGATCGGACCAGTTGCCCATGTTGGAGGGGGCGCCGGTGGCGAAGAGCTTTTCGCCGCTGGGGTCCGGCGGGAAGTACCAGCTGCCCTGGGTACCGAAGAAGCCGAGCTGCCACTGTGCGCAGAGCGGCTCGGTCTTCCGGCAGGGGACGGTGGTGCCCAGGACGGTGTTCAGCGGCTGCTGCCGGACGTCGAGGGCGATGCCGGCCTTGCCGAATTCGGACTTGACGGCCTGCATGGTGTTGGAGGTCTCGGTCGAGCCGGACTGGGAGAGCAGCGTGAGCCGCAGTTCCCGGCCGCCCTCGATGCCCGCCCCGCACTCCCCCGGGCCGTGTCCCGGCCGGGTGCAGCGCAGCGTGCCGTCCCGGTCGGCCCAGCCGTGCCCGGCAAGCAGCGCCTTCGCCCGCAGCGGGTCGTACGGGTACGGGTCGCGGTCGAGGAGGCCTGCGGGGACCGGGCCGAGGGTGGGGGCGGCGCTGCCGTGCCAGATCACCCGGGAGATCGACTTCTGGTCGATCAGGTGCTGGAGCGCCTGGCGCAGATACGTCTGGCGCAGCAGTGGTCCGGCCGTGGGGTGCTGGAAGTTGAGGACGATATAGGTGACCGCCCAGCCTTCCCACGGGTCGATGCGATAGCCCCGCTCCCTGAATTTCGCGGACTGCGCCATGACGGCGGGCGGGATGTAGCCGTAGTCGATGCCGCCGGCGCGCAGCACATTGAATTCGGAGTCGGCGGTTGTGAAGGGCTTGAGGACCACGCGGTCGAGACGGGGCCGGTCGGGCCCGCGGTACGACCGGTTGGGGACCAGGGAGACCTGTCCCGCCGTGGTCCATTGCGCGATGCGCCAGGGCCCGTTGACGGTCTTCCAGAGCGGATCCGTGGCGAACTGCGAGAACTGCCTGGCATGCCGCATCAGCCGGGCGAAGGCCCGCTCGGGGCTCTGGTGACCCGGGTTCCAGGCGTGCACGGGGAGGGCGACGAAGTCCTGGAGTTCGTTGGCGGTGAACCACGCCGGGTTGTAGGCGCGGTCCAGCCGGAGGCGGAAGGTGCGGTCGTCGACGGTCTCGAAGGCCTTGACGTCGTCCGGCATCAGCTTCGGCGAATACCCCGCCCAGTCCTGCTTGTTGTGCCGGATCAGATCGAACCAGAACTTCACATCGCGGGTGGTGACGGGCTGTCCGTCGGACCACTCGTAGCCCTTCTTCAGCGTGATGGTGACGGTGGTGTTCCGGTCGCTGTAGCGGGGCGGTTCCGCGAGGCCGCGGGGCGAGTCCATGGTCAGCGCATCGCCCTTCCGCTCGGGTGCGAACAGCGGCAGGAACAGCAGGTTCTGGATGGCGCTGTTGTACGTGGCCAGATAGCCGGGGGCGCCGATGGGAAAGATCCAGTTGGGGGTGGCCGCGGGCGGCAGGGCCATGGTGGCGGTGCCGCCGTCGACGGGCGTACCGCCGGTGGCGCCAAGGTCGGTGACAACGTTGCCAGTCGGGTCACAGCCGACGAGCGCGAAGACACCGAGCAGGACGGCAGCGACCGCCCGCCCCAGGGGCCCGCGGATGCGTGTACTGCGCAGACCCATGCCGCCTCCGGGATATCGCCGGTCGAAGAGTGCGAGCAAAGTACGGAGGGCCGGGAAAAGAAGTCAAGACCTTGGCGAAACAACACCGACTGCGGTCTACTGTCGGCGAGTTGACCACCCGACTTCCTTCGATCAGCGAACCAAGTTGTCCCGAGGGACCGCCTCCCTCACCCCGGCGCGTCCCACCCGCGCCGCCGCCCATCTCCCCGTCCCGCCCGTCGCCCGCACCGGGAAAGGTGCCCCCATGACCGCCTCCGAGGAGCAGCCCGGCTCCGCCGCGCATGTCCTCGAACTCGTCGCGAACGGCTCCGCCGCCTCCCGCGCGGACCTGGTACGCGAACTCGGGCTCGCCGCGTCCACCGTCTCCCTCCGCGTCCAGGAACTCGTCGAGGCCGGGCTGCTGGCCGAATCCGGCGAGGGCGCCTCGCGCGGCGGCCGGCGCCCACGACTGCTCCGGGTCGCGGACCAGGGAGCCGTCGCGCTCGCCGCCGACCTGGGCAGCCATCACATCCGCACCGGCGCGGTGGGGCTGACCGGCGACGCACGCGATCTCGACGAGCATGCCGTCGATCTGACCGCCGGGCCCGAACCCGCCCTGGACGCGCTGGCCGGGCAGCTGGCGGCGCTGGCCGAGCGGCAGCGTGCGGCCGGCCGTACGGTGCGTGGGGTCGGGGTCGGCTTCCCCGGCCCGGTCGATGCGGACGGCGCTCGGATCATCGCCCCGTCCCGGATGCCCGGCTGGCATCTGTTCCCGCTGCGCGACCGGCTGGCGGACCGCCTCGGCCTGCCGGTGCTGCTCGACAACGACGCCAACATGATGGCGCTGGGCGAACATCGCGCCGCCCACCCCACCCGGCGCCATCTGGTCGTCGTCAAGGCGGGCCGCGGGATCGGTTCGGGTGTCATCAGCGACGGCCGGCTGCACCGCGGGGCGCGTGGCTCGGCCGGTGACATCAGCCATGTCCGGGTGGACGGGAGCACCCAACTCCCCTGTTCCTGCGGCAACATCGGGTGTCTGGAGACCGTGGCGAGCGGCGCCGCGATCGCCGCCGCGCTGCGCGGCAAGGGCCTCGCCGTCGACTCGGCGACCGACATTCTCCGGCTGGTCGAGAACGGCGAACCGCAGGCCACCACACTGGTGCGCCAGGCCGGCCGGGACATCGGCGCGGTGCTCGCCGTCGTCGTGAACTTCTTCAACCCCGAGGCGGTGATCCTCGGCGGCGCGCTCTCCGGCGCCCAGCCACTGGTGGCGGCCGTACGCGGCACGCTCTACGAGCGCTGTCTGCCGATGGCCACCAGCGAACTCACCATCACCGCCGCCGTCTGCGGCCCGGACGCGGGGCTGCTGGGCGCCGGTCATGCCGTGCTGCGCCGGCCGGCCGCTGCGAACGGACCGCCCTCGCCCGCCGCTGCGGACGGAGCACCCTCGCCGGCCGCCGGGCGCGGCTGACCGCCGCTCGCACACCCCGCCTCAGGATCGCCCCACGGAAGGTGCGCCCCATGCCCTCACCCATCAGCCGCCGTTTCCGCATCGGCATCGGCGGCATGGCCATCGAGTCCAGCCAGTTCTGCCCGCATCGCTCGGCCTACGACGACTTCCGCGTCACCCGGGGGCGCGCCCTGCTGGACCGCTACACCTGGACCCGGCCGGACGACGCACTGGGCGAGCTGGTCGAGTGGGTGCCGCTGGTGCATGCCGTCGCGGTGCCCGGCGGGCCGGTCGAGCACGCCACCTACGAGCGCATCAAGGGTGAACTGACCGAAAGAATCCGGGAGTCGGGGCCACTGGACGGGCTGGTGTACGACATCCACGGCGCCATGAGCGTGGTCGGACTGGACGACGCGGAGGCCGATCTGACGGACGCGGTACGGGCCGCGACCGGCCCCGGCACCCTGATTTCGGCCGCCATGGATCTGCACGGCAATGTCTCGCGGCGCTTCGCCGCGCAGCTCGATCTGCTCACCGCGCACCGTATGGCCCCGCACGAGGACGCCTGGGAGACCCGGGAGCGGGCCGCCCGCAAGCTCGTGGAACGACTGGTCCACGGGACGGGCCGCCCGCACCGGGCCTGGGTGCAGATTCCGGTCCTCCTCCCCGGCGAGAAGACCAGCACCCGGCTGGAGCCGGCCAGGTCGCTCTACGGCCGGCTGGCCTCGGTCGAGGCCCTCGACAGGGTCGTGGACGCGGCCATCTGGGTGGGGTATGCCTGGGCCGACGAGGAGCGCTGCCGGGCCGCGGTGGTGGTCACCGCGGACGATCCGGAACTCGCCGTGGCGCAGGCCGGGGCACTGGCCCGCGCGTACTGGAACGTGCGCCGGGACTTCGTCTTCGTCGGCCCGACGGGCGACGCGGACAGCTGTATCGCCCGCGCCGTCGCCTCCTCGGCCCGCCCGTTCCTGATCAGCGACTCCGGCGACAACCCCACCGCGGGCGGAGCCGGCGACCTCGCGTACATGCTCGGCCGGCTGCTGGCCGACGAGGAGTTGGCGAGTGGCCGGGTCACCGCACTGCACCCGGGCATCACCGACCCGGAGGCCGTCGCCGTCTGCTTCGGTGTCGGGGTGGGCGGCGAGGTCACGCTCGCTGTGGGCGGCCGGTTCAGCGCGGGTACCGGTCCCCATGCGGAGCCCTACGAGCTGACCGGCACGGTCACCGCCCTGGAGGACGGGTCCGCCCCCGGATCCGGCGGGCCACGGGGGAATCCGGCCTACGACGGGGGCAGCCGGTCCGCGGCCGTCACCCGCGGCGGGGTGACGGTGGTGCTGACCGAGCGCCGCCGGCCGTTCCACACCCGTGCGGACTTCGGGGCGCTGGACCCGCTGGCCTACGACCTGGTGGTCGTCAAGATCGGCTATCTTGAGCCCGAACTCCACGCAATGGCGGCGGACTGGCTGCTCGCGCTCACCCCGGGTGGGGTGGACCAGGATCTGCTCCGGCTCGGGCACCACAAGGTGCAACGCCCCCTCTACCCCTTCGACGACGAGGGGTTCGAGGAGCCGGACCTGACCCCGGCGTTGCTCTGACGAGTGGGCCGCAACGTCCCGCCGAACGCTGGCCGCCCGGGCACGGTTCGACCGGTCGGCGGCAAGGGTCCGGGCCCCTCGAAGGGCCACCCCGGGAACGGGGCGTGCGGACGCTACCGTCCGGTGTAGGTGAACTCGTCGGCCGGGCTGGTGGGAGAGGTGGCCTTGCCGACCGTCACGGTGATGTTCACCGTCTGGTGGTCGTCGAGCTGACCGGGCGCGGTGGCGATGATCTGGCCGGTGGAGACGAACTTGACCGAATCGGACGCCTTGTCCTTGAAGTGCACGGTGGCGCCATTGGCGAAGCCCGAGCCGCTGATGGTGACCGGGGTGCCGACGTTTCCGCTGGTCGGGCTGACCGCACCGACCACCACAGGTGCCGGTCCGCCATAGGCGAACTGCCCCATCGCGACGGCCGGGGAGGTGCCGAGGGTGTTGGTGACCCGGACGTGGACGACGCCGGTTCCGTTGGGGACCTGAGCGGTGATCCTCATGCCGGAGGGGTCGACTTTGCGCTCGGTGCAGGCGAACTGGCCGAAGTCGACCATGCTGTCCTGACTGAAACCGGTGCCGTTGATGGTCACCGTGGCGCCTGATGCGCCGAACGTGGGGGTCACGTCGGTCACCACCGGCCCGGGAGGGACGGCAGGCGCCCCCACCAGGTCCAGGTAGGTGGAGTTGGCGTGCTGGAAGGCGACCTGGCCGAGAAA
Organism: Streptomyces sp. NPDC054786; assembly: GCF_053611685.1. Taxonomy (NCBI): domain Bacteria; kingdom Bacillati; phylum Actinomycetota; class Actinomycetes; order Kitasatosporales; family Streptomycetaceae; genus Streptomyces; species Streptomyces sp. NPDC054786. Next base: position 61,223 of record NZ_JBSHAW010000043.1, read on the forward strand.
GTCCTGGGTGGTCTTGTTGACCAGGTTCTTGGCAAGGCTCGTGTATCCGGTGTTCATCAGGCAGAGCGTGCCGGGCTGGACATAGACGTTGCCCTTGGTGCGCTTGGAGATCGCCCCGATGAGCACCTTCACTTCTTCGGTCGCCTGCGGCCCCGGGCTCGGGTACCAGCCGGCGGTGGTGTCGAGATCGGCCCACGCGTGCGGTACCAGGTCGTAGGCGTTGTTCTGGCGCTCGTCGATGACCCACGGCACGGAGTCGAAGTAGTCGACGAAGCTCTGCACGCCGGCGGTGGGAGCGGCATAGGTGATCACCGCGAACTTCGGCTGCTTCGGCCAGGTCTGTGCCTGCAGGTACGGCGCGAGCATGGTGGCGATGCAACCGCCCAGGCTGTGACCGGTCAGATAGACGGTCGGCTGCGGCGAGGAGGGCGCCGACTTGATCGCGGCAGCGAGCGCCTGAACGAGCGTGACATTCGGGGAGGGTGAGGCGATCGAACGGGCGTTGACAACCCGGTTGAACGCATCCATCGCCCCCTTGGAAACGGCGACGGGCTTCGGCGATCCGCTTTCGGGGAACGGGACGACTGTGCCGACGTCGAGGTCCTCGAGGACGTCGGTCAGATCGGCGTCCGTTCCGCGAGCGACCACGGCGAACTCGTTCGAGCCGTCGGTGCTCTGTGCGATGTAGGCCATATTGGCGTTGGCCTCGCTCAGGGCGAGCCACACCAGCTTCCACGCGCCCTGCGTCGCCAGGCTGGGATCGTTCAGTTGCGCGTCGATGCCGGTGATGATTCGTGCGGTCTGTTGCTCCAGGGTTTCCCCGGACGGACGCGGGGTGGCCCCGGTGGCTGCAAAAGCAGCCAGGGTCATGGTCACCTGGGCGATTGTCGGATCGGGTGCCATCGTCGTTCCTGCTCCTCGGATGTTGTGCCGGTGCGGAGGCGGGACGGCCTTTCGGCAGCATCAGGGCAGATCTGTTCCGAACCGACCGTCAGATGGGATCGCGCACCATCAGACCTCCCCTCTGCGTTGTCCGGTGCTTTTCCTGCCTTCCGGTTGACCAGGTTCACCTTGTTGGCCCTTCGTCATCCGTGTGCGGTTCGCCGAGCCACGTGACGCTGAGGCTTTCCACGCCGCCTGTCCGCGCGGGCTCCAGGAGGAGCTACACCGATCATTCGCAAGGAGCGCCCTGACGGGGCATGCAGTCAGACCATGGCGAGCCGGTCCACCAGCAGCTCCACCCTCGGCTCGGTGTCCTCCGGCGGCAGCCGTCCCGCCCGGGTCAGGGTCGCCAGCCCGTGCAGGGACGCCCAGAACACCTCGGTGAACAGCCCCGGATGGACGCCGTCCCCGGCGACCTCGCCCAGGCTCTCCAGCAGCGCGGCGAAGGCGTCCTTGAGAGGTTCCGGGGTGTCCTCGTCCGCGAACGCCAGGCCGCCGTCGAGCTGGAACATGGCGTCGTAGACCGCCGGGTTGCGTTCGGCGAAGTCGAGGTAGGCGCGGGCGAGGGCGGCGACCCGCTCGCGCGGGCTGTTCGCGCTGGAGGCCGAGGCACGCACCGCCACGGCCATCTCGGCGGCGCCCTCGAGGGCGACGGCGCCGATGATCTCCCGCTTCCCGCGGAAGTGGCTGTAGAGGACGGGCTGGCTGTATTCGATGCGCTCGGCGAGCCGACGGGTGGTGACCGCGTCCCAGCCCTGCTGCTCGGCGAGTTCGCGGGCCGTCGCCACGATGAGACGTTCGCGGCCCGCCCGTTCACGCTCCTTGCGTTCCTGTACCGACATGATTCGATCCTAGCACCGCTAGACAACCGAGCGGCAGAAGTACTAGCGTTGCCTCATCGGCTAGCAACACTAGATTCCGGAGAGGGTCATCATGCTCAACGCACTCGAGGTCGTCACCACGGTGGTCGTCGGCGTGATGGTGGGGGTGGAGTTCTCCGTCGCCTTCGTCATCAACCCGATCCTCAACGCACTCCCCGACGACAGTGGCCAACTCGGCCGCGCCCACGGGGGCCGGATGCTCGGCGCCGTGATGCCGGTCTGGTACATCGGCTCTCTCGTTCTCGTCGCGGTCTGGGCGATCGCCGGATGGCACCACCACGGCACCGGGCTCGTCGTCACCGCCGGCGCGCTGCTGATCTTCAGCGTGATCATGTCGATTCTGCTGCTCGTCCCGATCAACAACCGGGGCAAGACCTGGACCCCTGACAACCGGCCCGCCGACTGGAAGCAGCAGATGAACCGCTGGGACCGCTTCCACTACGTCCGCGTCGCCGTCATCATCGCCGCCTTCGCCCTGCTGGTCGCCGCCCTCACCTGAACCCGCGGGCTCACCCGCCGGTCGTCAGCCGCAACCGCTCGGCCGTGCGCCCGAAGTGCAGTTCCTCGGCAGGCGTCAGGAAAGCCTCCACCGCCGCAGGCTCCAGCCGTGCACCCGGTCGACTGGGACGAGGTCATCAAGTCGGGCACCTTCACCGTCCTGGAGGGCCCTGTCCAGCGCTTCGGTGCCCGCGGCACCGCCACCTCCGTCTACGTCCAGGACCGGACACCAACACCCTCGAACTCCGCTGGTATCCGCAGGACGCGGCTCCAGCGACACCCACTGACCGATAGCGAGAGGAAGTACCGAAAATGGCCAAGCTGCAGAGTCTCGACCCGCACACGCCGATGTTCGCGCAGTTCAAGGAGAAGACCGGGCCCATCGTCCTGGCCAACACCTTCTTCGTCCCGAAGGAGAGGACTGAATCGTTCCTGGCCCTCTTTCGCAGGCAGGCCGAGTTCATGAAGGCTCAGCCGGGATTCGTCTCCCTGCAGATGCACAAGGGAACGGCGGACAGTCAGCTTCTGATGAACGTCGCGGTCTGGGAGTCGACCGAGGCGCTTGCCACGGCGTTCGGCAGCCCGGAGTTCCAGCGCATGGCGGCCGAGTTCCCCGACGACATCGTGTCGTACCCGCACATCTTCGAGCAGATCGACGTATGACACGGCGGCTGTCCACGCCCTCGAACTGCTGGCGCAACCGCTCGGGGTACGAGCCGTACTCGCCGGTCGGCAGGTACCGCTCGATGAACTCCCACTCCACATCGGTCAGCTGCGCACGCGTCACGCAAGACGATCCACCGGGCCGAAGATCAGCACGAGGGGAGAACCCGCTCATTGATCACGACCCGATACGCGCCCCAGGGGTGTCTCCTCCTAGGGCTGCGGATCCCGCGCGTCGTAGCGGGCGAAGGCGCGGCGGCCGAGGCCCAGTCCGGTCACCACCAGAACGCAGGCCAGGCCGCCGCCGATCACCGCGGTCGCCGGGGAGGTCAGGTCGGCCGCCGAGCCGGCGAGGAAGTCGCCCAGCCGCGGGCCGCCGGCGACCACGACGATGAAGACGCCCTGGAGCCGGCCGCGCATCGCGTCCGGCGTCGCGGCCTGCAGCATGGTGCTGCGGAACACCATCGAGACGGTGTCCGCACAGCCGGCCACGGCCAGGAAGAAGAGGCCGAGCCACAGCTGCCGGGAGAGTCCGAAGCAGGCGATGGCCGCGCCCCAGGCGGCCACCGCGATCAGGATGGCAAGGCCGTGCCGGCGGATCCCGCCGAGCCAGCCGGAGAACAGCCCGCCCAGGACGGCGCCCACCGCGGGCGCGGCGACCAGCAGGCCCACGGTCTTGGCGTCACCGCCGAACCAGAGCACCGCGACCGCGGGGAACAGTGCGCGCGGCTGGGCGAGCACCATCGCCGCCAGGTCCGAGAAGAACGTCATCCGCAGATTCGGCCGGGTGGCGAGGAAACGCAGGCCGTCCAGTACGGAGGCCCGGCGCCGCGGCCCCTCCCCCTGGTCGGGGCGCATGGACGGCAGCCGCCACATTGCGTACAACGAGCCGCTGAAGGCCGCCACATCGATCAGATACGCGGCCTGGTAGCCCCACAGACCGACGATGACACCGCCCAGCATCGGCCCGCCCATCAGACCGAGATTGCCGGTCAGAGAGTTGAGGGCGTTGGCCGCCGGCAACTGTTCGGTGGGCAGCAGCCGCGGGATCATCGACGAGCGGGCCGGTGAGTTCATCGCAAAGCACACGGCCTGGAAGGCGACGACGGTGTAGAGCAGCCAGACCCGGTGGTATCCGGCCACCGCGGCGGTGGCCAGCGTGAGGGACATCGCGGTGGCACCCGCGGCGCTGTAGAGGCCCAGTTTGCGGCGGTCGACGGTATCGGCGATGGCGCCGCCGTACAGCCCGAAGACGACCAGGGGGACCAGCGAGCACAGGCCCACCAGGCCGACCGCGAAGGTGGAGTGGGTGAGGGTGTAGACCTGCAGGGAGACCGCGAGCGCGGTCATCTGCTGGCCCATCCAGGAGATGGTGTTGCCGCACCACAGGCGGCGGTAGTCCGGGGAGAGGCGCAGCGGGGTCAGATCGGCGAATATCCGGGAACGCGGCGGTATTTCGCTCTTCTCGGGGGTCGTTGTAGGGGCCACGCGCCGCAGTAAAGCACGCTGCGGGGGCGCGCCGGACGGCAGGGCGGGAAGCGGTGCTCGGGCCGATCGCCCCTTACGTGCGGGCGTTCGGTACGTACGGCCGTAGTGGGCGCGTCCGCTCCCCGCGGGACCGGTCAGCTGTCCGGAAGGCCGTAGACCCTGCGGGCATTGTCCGCGGCGATCATCGCGCCGACCCGCCGGGCGTCCTCGGCCGACCATGCCCCGGAGGCCGTCCAGTCGCCGAGGACGGTCGCCAACGCGGTCCGGAAGAGTGCGCTGCCGACGACATACAGCTCCGGAAGGCCGTAGGCATCGGTGGAGAAGAGCAGTTTGCCGAACGGCGCCAGCTCCAGGAATTCGGCGAGCACCGCCGCGGCGCGCGGGCCGGTGTGGGTGAGCGTCAGCCCGATGTCGGCGTAGACGTGCGGGAAGGCGCTCGCCAGGTAGGCGGCCTGGCGGTGGTACGGGTAGCAGTGCAGCAGCACGAGGTCCGTGCCGGTGTCGGCGGTGGCCCGGACCAGGTCGGTCAGCAGCGCCGGGTCGGCGTGGTCGAGCCGGAGGTCGGGGTCGCCGAAGCCGGTGTGGAGCTGGAGGGGGCGTCCGGTGGCCACGGCCAGCTCGATGAGATGGCGCAGCAGGACCGGGTCGGTGAGCCGGGGCGCGCCCGCGGCCAGCCAGGAGCGGGCGGCGGTGTGCACCGCGCCGGGGGCGGGCGGCGCGGGATCCAGGGCGAGGCCGTGGCGATAGGCGGCGACCGATTTGAAGGCGACGGCGGTGCGCGCGGCGTCCCGGACCGCGCGGGCGACGGCGTCGGTGAACTCCTCGGCGTCGCCCACGGCCGCCGCGGTCAGCTCGGCCAGCCGCTCCAGGCGTACGACCTCGAACCCGGCGCCGCCACCGTCCTGGGCGGTCTCGGCCGGGCCCGTCAGGTCGCCGGGCAGCCCGGTGTCCAGGAGGTAGGCGCCGATGCCGGTGGCACGCAGCAGACGGCGCCGGGTCTCGTCCGGGCCCAGTTCGCCGCGGCGGGCCAGATAGCGGTCGGGCGGGCAGTGCGCCGGCAGGTCGAGCAGCGGCGGGCACCAGCGGCGTACCGCGAAGCCGGCCTGGGTGTCGAAGAAGGTGGTGCCCGCCGCGGGCGGCCGGTCCGATTCGGTGAGATACCCGGCGAACGTCCCGGGGTCCGGTAGGCGCCGGAGCACTCCGTGGCAGTGGTGGTCCACCAGCGGCGGCAGGCCGTCGCCGGCGCCGGGGACGCTTCCCGGGACGTCCGCGGGCATCACCAGCGCCAGCGGGTGGCGGCGGCGATCGCGTCGTCCTCGCTCTCGGCGAAGTGGGCCTCCTCCGCACGGCGGACGGCAAGCACCGCGCCGTGCAGCACCTCGCCCATCGCCTCGTACAGCGGTGCCGACTTCTCCAGCCGGTCGGCCGCCTCGGTGAGGGTGGCGGGCAGCCGGACGATGCCGCGCCGGGCGCGCTCGCGGACGCCGAGCACGCCCGGGTCGCCGGTCTGCGGTTCCGGCAGCTGGGTCGCGGACTCGATGCCGTGCAGTCCGGCGGCGAGGACCGCGCCGACCGCGAGGTAGGGATTGGCGGCGGCGTCGAAGGTCTTGACCTCGGCGTGGCCGCCGTCCGGGTCGTCGGGTGCGCCGGTGATCAGACGGAGCGCCGCCTCCCGGTTCTCCACGCCCCAGCACTGATAGACGCCGGCCCAGTGGGAGGGCTGCAGCCGCAGATAACTGGCCGGTGAGGGGCAGCCGATGGCGAGCAGCGCGGGCAGGGCGCCGAGGATGCCGCCGAGGAAGGCCGCCGCGTCCGGCGCCAGGCCCCATGGGGCGTCGGGAGTGCGGTGCAGGCTCGTGCCGTCGCGGGACAGGCTGAGGTGCAGGTGGCAGCCGTTGCCGACCTCTCCGGCGACGACCGACGGGGCGAAGGAGGCGCGCAGCCCGTGCCGGGCGGAGAGGGCGCGGATGGTCTCGCGCACCAGCACCACATCGTCGGCGGCGCGGACCGGATCGCCCGGGGCGGTGGTGACCTCGAACTGGCCCGGGGCGTACTCGGGGTGGAGCTGGAGGACGTCCAGGCCCTGGACGCTCAGCGCCTCGGTGACATCGCGGAGGTAGTCGGAGAGTTCGACGACCCGGGTCATGCCGTACGCGGGGCCTGCGCAGGGGTAGTCGAGCGGCTCGTCCGCGTCGGTGACGGCCGGGTGCCCCGCCGGGGCGCGGGTGACCACCCACTCGGTTTCGAAGCCCATCCGCAGTTCCAGGCCGGCCGCGGCCGCCCGTTCCGTCATCCGCCGGGCGAACTGCCGCTGACAGGCGGGGTGCGGCAGGCCGAGCTGGTCGTAGCGGTCCGCCGGCGCCCAGGCCCAGCCGGGCTGTGCGGCGAGCGTGGTGACCCGGTCGAGGTCGGGAAAGAGCCGCAGGTCCCCGTCGGGCCCGCCGAGGTGCTCGGATGCGGTGATGGCGTCGTCGGAGGTGAACACGTCGAAGACGGGCGACATCCCGATGCCGCGTTCCGCCGCGGCCGCGAGCCGTTCGGCCGGAACGGTCTTGGCGCGGGTGACACCCGCATTGTCCACCCAGGTCAGCGCCACATTCCGGACGCCTTCCGCCGACAGGCGTGCCGCCAACTGGCGGGCTTCCTGGCGCTGTTCCGCAGCCCGCGATCCCATACAACCGTCCTCACTGACCGTGCCGATGCCTCGGCGCCCGTTCCCGCTGTCTGCCCGTGCCGGTGCGGCTCGATGCCTCCCCGGTCAGGAGCAATTGAACTCGCACCATACGCACTTTCCGCTGCCCCGCGGTTCCACACCCCACACGTCGGCCAGGCGGTCCACGAGCAGCAGACCGCGGCCGGAGACACCGGCCTCACCCGGCTCGCGGCGCCGCGGCAGACTGCTGGAGTGGTCCTCGACCTCCAGTCGCAGCAGCCGCCCGACGCTGTGCGGCATCCGGATGTTGACCACGGCCTCGCCGTCGGTGTGCAGCAGCGCATTGGTGATCAGCTCGTCGGCGACCAGCTCGATCTCCTCGGCACGCTCCGCGGCGCCCCAGGCGCGTACCGCGGCCCGGATCATGTGCCGGGCGGCGGACAGGCCCTCGGGGTCGGCGGGCGCGATGTGCTGGCGGAACCGTCCGACGGTGTCGTGCTCGGGCGCGCCGAGGCGGCGCATCAGGAGCAGCGCCATATCGTCCTCGCCGGTCCGCTCGTCCGCCGACTCGCAGAGGCGGTCGGCGAGTTGCTGGACGTCCTGGGGGCCCTGGCGTACCTCCCGGGCCAACTGGCGCATCCCGTCGTCGAGGTCGGTGCCGGGCTGTTCGACGATGCCGTCGGTGCACAGCAGCAGGGTGTCGCCGGGGGCGAGCAGGACGGTGGTGACCGGGTAGTCGAGCCGCCGGAATTCGGAGGAGATACCGAGCGGCAGCCCGCCGGCCACCGGCAGCCTGCGGCAGATGCCCTCGACGTGCCGCAGCAGCGGGTCGATATGGCCGGCCCGGACGATCCGGGCCGCGCCGGTGCTCAGATCGGCGTCGACGTAGATGCAGGTCGCGAAGCGGTCGGTGTCGAGCTCGTTGAGGAAGGCGGAGGCGCGGGCCATGACGGTGGCCGGGGCGTGCCCTTCCGCGGCGTAGGCGCGCAGCACGATCCGCAGCTGGCCCATGAGCGCCGCGGCCTGGGTGTCATGGCCCTGGACGTCGCCGATGACGGCGGCGACCCGGCCGTCGGGCAGCGGAATCACGTCGTACCAGTCGCCGCCGATGTCCCGGCCCATCCGGGCGGAGCGGTAGCGGACGGCGATCTGCGCACCGGCGACGCCGGGGATCCGGCGCGGCAGCATGGCCTGCTGGAGGCCCGCGGCGAGATCGTGTTCCTGGTCGTAGAGCATGGCGCGGGCCAGGCTCTGCGCGATGCTGCTGCCGAGCGCCACCAGGACGTTGCGCTCCTGGTCGCGGAACTCGCTCTCCCGCTCGAAGAAGAGGCCGATCACGGCGATCGGGCGGCCCTGCGCGATCAGCGGCAGATAGGCGGCGGAGTGGACGTTCAGCGGTTCGATGGCCGGCCACAGCCGGGGGTAATCGCGCTTGAATTCCGCGCGGCTGCGCACGTAACGGGGAGTGAGGGTGCGGACCACTTCGCTCATCGGGAATTCGTCGCCCACCCGTGTGTACTCCAGGTCGGGTACATAGCTGCCCGCCTTGCCCTCGGAGATCAGCCGGATACGTCCCGCCTCGACCAGCCCCAGGATCACGTTCTCCGCACCCAGCCGGCTCAGCCCCTGCTCATCGGCGAGCACCGCGATCACTTCGCCGACCGTGCGGGCGTGTGCCAGGGCTGCGGTGGTGCGCTCGACGACGCTGGTGTGCCGGCGGCGCTCCTCATCGACCGCGAGCCGCTCCGCCGCGTGGGTGTATTCGTGGCTGGCGTCGCGGACCACCCCGATGATGCGGCGGGGCCTGCCGGTGCCGTCCCGGCGGATGCTGCCCTGGCTGTGGGTCCAGCGCAGCTCGCCGTCGCGCAGCCGCACCCGGAAGTAGGCGCCGTAGGAATCGCTGCCGTCCTTGAGTGCCCGCGCGACCAGCGCGTCCAGCCGGGCCGCCTCATGGGCCGGGACGCGACAGCCGAGCGTGGCCGGACGGTCGTCGTACTCCGCCGGAAGCATGTCGAACACCTCGAGGGCGGGCGGGTCCATGTGCATCAGCCCGCTGTCGAGGTCCCAGTCGAAGCCGCCCATGCGGTTGAGGGCCAGGGTCAGGTCCGGGTGGGCGGGCCAGTCGTCCGGCACCGACACGGTGGGCCGCTTCGCTCCCCGGTCAGCCATGTCGTCACTTTGCCACATTCACCCGGATTGCGGCGTGTCCAGCCCCCTCCCCCGCCTTCTCCTCGACATCACCGGCCATAACACTGACTCATGCATCAGTCACCCCGCAACGCCCTCCCACAAAACCCATCAGAACAGGCATATAGGCGACTTCACCACCGCCCGACCGTTGCGATGTTCTCAACACGCTGTTACGGTCCCGGACCATGAAGGACGCCCCCGAAGCCCGGATCGCCGAAGACGCCGGAGATGTCACGGAACGTGTCCGTCAGGTGATCGACCGGCTCGGCTGCAGCCACCGCGAATTCGCCCGCCGGATCGTGATGGACCCCTCGAAACTGTCCAGGTCACTGGGGGGCACCCGGCGTTTCACCCTGGCCGAGATCGTCCGTGTCGCCGATATCGGCGAGGTCGACACGGGCTGGCTGCTCGGCGCCCCCGAGCGGCCAGCGGCGCCGCCCGGCCGCGAGCCGGTGGCCGTGCCCGAGGGCGGCCGGCCACTGCAGATCGTGCGGGAAACCGTCCGGCTGATCGCCGAGCACGGCTTCCACGGCGTACGCGTCGCCGATATCGCGGCCGCCTGCGGCACCAGCCCGGCCGCCGTGCACTACCACTTCCCCGGCCGCGACGAGCTGCTGGAAGCGGCCGTGCGCTGGTGCATGGACGAGGACACCGAACGCCGCGCCGCCGGCCTGGCCGCGGCCCCCGACGCCCGCGGCGAGCTGCTGCATCTGATCGCGCTGCAGACGCCGCGCACCGAGCAGCAGCGCCGGCAGTGGCTGGTCTGGCTCGATCTATGGGCCCAGGCCGCCCGCTCCACCGCCGTGGGGCGGCTGCACGAGCACTACTACCGGCAGTGGCGCACCACCGTCGCCGAGGTCGTACGCCGCGGCGTCGACCAGGGCGTCTTCCGCGCCGTCGATCCGGAGTTCGCCGCTCTGCGGCTGACCGCCCTGATCGACGGCCTGGCCACACAGGTGCTGGCCACCGCCCCGGACAGCACCGGCCCCGACACGATGCACTCCGCGCTGCTGGCCTTCGTGGACAGCGAACTCACCGCCTCCGCCGGCTGAGGCCGCCGCTCCCCCACCGCTCCCCCGCCCCGAGGCACGACACCCACCGAAGGGATCCCCCGTGAACAACGAGGTCATCATCACCTGCGCGCTCACCGGCGCCGGCGACACCGTCCGACGCTCGCCGCACGTCCCCGTGACGCCCGAGCAGATCGCCACGTCGGCCGTCGAGGCGGCGTCCGCGGGCGCCGCGGTGGTGCACATCCACGTACGCGACCCGGAGACCGGCGACCCGTCGCGCGACCCGCGGCTGTACGCCGAGGTCGTCGAGCGGATCAAGGAGACCGGCACCGACGTCGTCATCAACCTCACCGCGGGCATGGGCGGCGACCTGGTGATCGACCCCGAGCAGCCGCTCCGGCAGCTGCCCGGTACGGACCTGGTGAGCGGCCTGGAGCGGCTGCCGCACGTCGAGGAACTGCTGCCCGACATCTGCACCCTGGACTGCGGCTCCCTCAACTTCGGTGACGGCTCCAACCTCTATGTCTCCACCCCCGACATGCTGCGGGTGGGCGCCCGGCGCATCCAGGAGCTCGGGGTACGGCCCGAGCTGGAGATCTTCGACACCGGTCAGCTGTGGTTCGCCAAGCAGCTGCTGGCCGAGGGGCTGCTGGACGACCCGACGATCTTCCAGCTGTGCATGGGCATCCCGTGGGGCGCGCCGGCCGACCCGGGCGTCCTGCAGTCGATGGTGAACATGCTGCCCGAGGGCGCCGAGTGGGCGAGCTTCGCGCTCGGCCGCATGCAGATGCCGTGGGTCGCCCAGTCGATCCTCCTCGGCGGCAATGTACGGGTCGGCCTGGAGGACAACCTCTACCTCGGCAAGGGCGTCAAGGCCACCAACGGCCAGCTCGTCGAACGCGCCGTCCGGATCACCGAGTTGCTCGGCGCCACGGTCGCCACCCCCGACCAGGCACGTGCCCGGCTGGGCCTGAAGCCGCGCGCCTGACCACCTCCTCGCTCTCCTTCCCTCCTCTCCACCAGGAGCCGCTCCCCCATGCCTGAAACCACCCCTGCCCCCTGTGCCCCTGAGGACGTACGCCGTATCGCCTGTATCGGCGCCGGAGTGATCGGCGGCGGCTGGGTCGCCCACTTCCTCGCCCGCGGCTACGACGTCACCGCCTGGGACCCGGCCGCCGACGCCGAGGAGAAGCTCCGCCGCCTGGTAGGTGCCGCCTGGCCCGCGCTGGAACAGATAGGCCTGGCCGACGGCGCCTCGCAGGACCGGCTGACGATCGCCCCCACCCTCGCCGAGGCGGTCGCCGACGCCGACTTCGTCCAGGAAAGCGCCCCCGAGAAGCTGGAGTTGAAGCGCGCCCTGCTCGCCGAGCTCGCCGCCGCGACCCGTCCGGGCGTGGTCATCGCCTCCTCCACCTCCGGCTACCCGATGACCGATATGCAGACGGCGGCCGAGGACGCCGGCCGCCTGGTCGTCGGCCACCCCTTCAACCCGCCGTACCTCATCCCGCTGGTCGAGGTCGTCGGCGGCGAGAAGACCGACCGCGAGGCCGTCACCTGGGCCGCGCGCTTCTACGACGTGGCGGGCAAGTCCGTGATCACCATGGACCGCGAGCTGCCCGGCTTCATCGCCAACCGCCTCCAGGAGGCCCTCTGGCGCGAGGCACTGCACATGGTCGCCAACGGCGAGGCCTCGGTCGAGGACATCGACGCCTCGATCACCGAAGGCCCGGGGCTGCGCTGGGCGTTCATGGGCCCCTGCCTGACCTTCGCGCTGGCCGGCGGCGAGGGCGGTATGGCCCATATGCTCGACCATTTCGGCCCGTCCCTGAAGTCGCCGTGGACCCGGCTGGCGGCGCCCGAACTCGACCGCGAGCTGCGCGATGCCATGGTCGACGGCTGCGCTGACGCGGCGGGCGACCGTACGTACGCGGACCTGGTCGCCGAACGCGACCAGGGCGTCATCGACGTCCTCCGCGCCACGGGCCGGCTGGGGAACACGCGATGACCGGCCACCCGCCGAGCGGGCTCCCCCTCTTCCACCAGACCGTCCAGGACGACTGGATCGACTACAACGGCCACCTCAGCGAGGCCTACTACGTCCTGATCTTCGGCTTCGCCACCGACGCCCTGATGGACGCGGCCGGACTCGACGCGGCCTACCGCGAGGGCACCGGGTGCTCCCTGTACACGGTCGAGGCCCACGTCCGCTATCTCCACGAGGTCGCCCGCGACAGCGAACTCACCGTCCGTACGACCGTGTTGGGCGTCGACCGCAAGAAACTGCGCGTCCTCCACGAGATGTTCGCCGGCACACCGTCCGGCTCCCCGGTGGCCACCGAGGAGCTGTTCACCCTGCACGTCGACCAGGCCTCCGGGCGCGCGGCACCACTGCCCGAAGCGAGCCGGGAGTACTTCGCGGGGCTCCTTGCCCCGGCACCCCCGTGGGCGGGCAACGGGATCCGGGAGGTGCAGCCGCACCGGTGAGGACCGCAGGCGCGGCCGGGGCGTCGCTCCGGACCCGGCCGTGCCTCCCGTCGGCCATGCCGCCCATCGGCCGGGCCGTCCGCGTGGTCCCGGTGCCATCCTGGAAGGAGCGAGGATCTTCACCACTCACCGAGGGGAAGCGACCATGACCGCCACCAAGGGCCATCACATCGAGGTCAAGCAGGGCACCGACCACGTCCGCGTCACGATCGACGGGCGGCTGCTGGCCGACACCCACCGCCCGCTCCTCCTCCACGAGACCGGCTACCCCGTGCGCTACTACCTCCCGCCCGAGGACGTCCGCACCGAGCTGCTGACGCCGTCCGAGACACACACCGTCTGCCCCTTCAAGGGCACCGCCTCCTACTGGTCGCTTCCCGGCGGGCCGGAGGACATCACGTGGGCCTACCCCGAGCCGCATCCCGAGGTGGCGCAGATCAAGGACCACTTCTGCTTCTACGAGGTCGACCCGGACTGACTGACCGGGGAGCGACGGCCGCCCAGGCCCCGGGAACAGCGGGCCGCGGAGTCACGGGCTGGGCACGTTGCCCCGCCGTAGGGGCGTGCACCCCCTCCTCCGACGCGAGGCACCCGCACAGCGCACAATCGAAGGGTGAACGACGCGGAGCGACCCCAGGACGAGCCCGGCACCTCCCGCGAGCCCGGCGTGCCTCCCGCGCGCGACGAGGGCGGCGACCCGGCCTGCTGGCTGGACCAGGTGTGTGCGGCCTGCGGCCGGATCCGGGAGCGGCCCCGCGGCGCGGTCTGCGAGCACTGCGGCGCCGGGCCGGAGGAGACGACCGCGGGGGAGGAGCCGAGCGGGGCACCAGCATCGGCCGACGGCCGGCGGGCCGCACGCCGGGACCGCGACGAGGAGGGCCGGGCCCGCAACGCCCGTCCGCGCGACGGTCTCGGCCGTCCGCTGCCGTACGGCTCCCCGGGGGTGGCACGGCAGCCGGAGGGGGTGCCCCGTACGCCTGCACAGTCGCTGGCCGAGGCGCAGCGGCTGCTCGACGACGGGATGCCGTTCCACGCCCATGAGGTGCTGGAGGACGCCTGGAAGGCCGCGCCGGAGGCGGAGCGGGAGCTGTGGCGCGGGCTCGCCCAGCTCGCGGTGGGACTCACCCATGCGGCGCGCGGCAATACCGTGGGCGGTACGGCGCTGCTCGAACGGGGTACGGCGGCCATCGCGCCGTATGCGGATGGCGCCCCCCACGGGATCGATATCGCGGGACTGATGTCCTGGGCCGGGGAGCTGACCGGGCGTCTCACCGGCACCGGGGCCGTACCGGCGGCGGAGACCGCGCCCCGGCTGCGGGCCACCGGGGACGGGACCGGCGACCGGCCCATCGGGGACGGGACCGGCGACCGCCCCAGGGCCGGCGGATGACGCCGGGCTCCGCCGGGACGAGCGGAGCCGCCGCCTCTCTGCCGTAGGCCACGGGCCAACCGGGCCCTCAGCCACCGGCCCCCGGGGCTACGCCGTGCCTCCCCCGTGCCCGCCGCGCCCGCGTGCCTGCCGCCACCGGGCGAGCAGGGCGCCCAGCCCGATCGCCGCGACGCCGGCGCCGCCCGCCCCCAGGACGAGGGTGGAGCGCCAGGGGGAACCGCCGCGTGCTTCGGCCTCGGTGACGTGGGCGGCCACCGGGCGGAACGCGGTACCGCCGTGATAGGAGGTGCGGACGGCGTGCAGCGTGCCCACCGGCTGGGCACTGCCGTCGGTGTCGAAGCCCCAGTCCAGCAGCGAACCGGCTTCCTTGTAGACGGCGTTGTTCTCGTTCGACTGCGGGTTCAGCACGGTGACGATCAGGGTGCGGCCGTTCCGCCGGGCGGCGGCGATCAGGGTGTTGCCCGCCTTGGTCGTGTAGCCGTTCTTGACGCCGATGATGCCGGGGTAGCGGGACAGCCCGTGCGAGCCCACCAGCAGGCGGTTGGTGTTCTCGATCTGGGTGGTGCCGCCGGTGCCGGGGAACGCGGCGCGGGCGGTGGCGCAGTAGCGGGCGAAGTCGTCGTTGGCGAGTCCGGCACGGGCGAAGACGGTCAGGTCGTACGCGGAGGACACCTGGCCGGGCGCGTCATAACCGTCCGGGGACTTGACGGTGGTGTTGCGCGCTCCGAGTTTGCGGGCGGTCTCCTGCATCTCCTGCGCGGTGTTCCGCCAGCCGCCGTTCATCGCGGCCAGCACATGCACGGCATCGTTGCCGGAACGGAGGAAGACCCCGCGCCACAGGTCGGCGACGGTGTAACGGCCGCCCTGCCGGACCCCGACGACGCTGCTGCCGGCCCCGACGCCCGCGAGATCCGTCGAGCTGACCCGGCGCACGGTGCCCGCCGAGAACTTCGGCAGGACGGTGACCGCGAACAGCGTTTTGAGGGTGCTGGCCGGGGCGAGCCTGCGGTGCGGGTTCTTCGCGGCCAGCACGCTGCCGGTGTCCGCGTCGGCCACTATCCAGGACAGGGCGGACAGACCGCCGGGCAGCCTCGGTATGCCGGGGGCGGCGGGGACCTGCACACCGGCACGGGCTGCGGCGGGCTGACGGGCCGTCGAGCCGCCGGCCGCGGCCGGTATGGACGTCAGCGACACACCGGCGACGGCGATCAGCGTCATCGCCGCTGCCTTCTTGGACACACGCGCGTCAATTGCCATGCCGTCACGCTAAGAAGCGGTGCCGCTACCCGCAGCGCAGTTGAGCCAGACGGACCATGAGGGTTGCCGCGCACCCGGCGTGTCGCAACTGCAACCGGTGCAAAGAAGGACCCGCCCGGTGCGACGGGGGATGCACACCGGGCGGGTCTCAGAGACCTTTCTACCGCATGAGCGAACAGTTATGCCTCAAAAACTTGTTCGTTTGCCGTCTACCAGGCGACGGGGAGCGAAATCAGGCCACGTGCCCGCAGCGCCCGACGGTGCCGCAATTCACCACGCGGGACGTCCAGCCGCAGCCCCGGGAAGCGGCTGAGGAGCGCATCCAGCGCGATGACGGCCTCCATACGGGCCAGCGGGGCACCGAGGCAGTAGTGGATGCCGTGCCCCAGTGCGAGGTGCCCCGAGAGGTCCCGGCCGCGGTCGAAAGTGTCCGGATCGGCAAAGCGCGCCGGGTCGCGGTTCGCGGACGCTATCGACAGCAGCACGCTCTCCCCGGCCGCGATCCGTACGCCACCGATCTCCAGGTCCTGCTTGGGGAAGCGACGGATAGCCACCGGGGAGGGGCCGTCGTAGCGGAGGAACTCCTCCACAGCGGTGGGCAGTTCGGCCGGATTCCGCTGCAACTGGCGGAGCTGGTCAGGATGGTCGAGCAGGGCGAGCACGGCATTGCCGATGAGGTGGACGCTGTTCTCGTACCCGGCGAAGAGGAGGAGGAAGGCGAGCGAGGTCAGTTCGTCCTCGGTGAGCCGCCCGCCGCCCTCCCCGTCGCCCTCGCCACCGGCCTGGTCGTCGCGTACCGCGATCAGGTCCGAGAACAGATCATCGCCCGGCTCCGCACGCTTGGCCGCGATCAGGCCGGTGAAGAACTCCAGCATCGCCCCGATCGCCTCCTTCATCAGCTCCGGCCGGCTCGGATCCGGTGTGATGAGCGCGTTCGACCAGGCCAGGAAGTCGCGGCGGTCGCTGTGCGGGATGCCGAGCAGATCGTAGATCACGGTGATCGGCAGCGGACCCGCGTAGTCGGCCATCAGATCCGCACGGCCGCGCTCCGCCATCGCGTCCAGCAGCTCGTCGGCGACCTGCCGTACGGGCGCCCGCAGCGCCTCGACCCGGCCCGGGGTGAAGGCCTTGGCCACCAGGCGGCGGATCCGTGTGTGGTCCGGTGGATCCATGTTCAGCAGATTGGCGTCCAGCGCGGGCGGCAGCGAGAACCCGCGGTAGCCGCCGGGCGCGGCATGGCGCTTGTCCAGCGAGAGCCGGGGGTCGGCGAGGGCGCGACGGACGTCGTCGTAGCGGGTGACGAGCCAGGCGGGGTGGCCGTCGGCGCCGGTGATCCGGTGCACCGGGCCGGCTTCGCGCAGCGCGGCGTAGGCGGTGTACGGATCGTCGAGGAGGGGCGTCACGTCGATGGGGGCGTCGGAGCCGGTATCGGCGGTGTTCTGCATGATCCCGACCTTAGGGCCGGCCGGGGCCCGCCCGCCCGACTCCCGGCCCTCGCACGCCATCTGACGACGGCGGCACCGGTCCGTCGGACCGGTGCCGCCTGTGGGGTCGGGCGGCCCGGACCCCCGTGCCGGGCCACCCCGTCTCTGTGGTTGTTCCTCAGCCGCGCACCACCGAGCTTCGCTGGCGCAGCTCGGTGAGCACGGTCGCGATCAACGGCGAGTGGTAGACATCCGCGACCAGCGCCAAGTGCTCGTACTCCGCGCCGAGTTCGGCCGCCGTGCCGCTGGAGACCACCACGCTGTCGGCCCCGTGGGCGGGGACATGGCCCACCGCACGGTTCTCCAGACCACGGCGGAGTGCGGCGGCCTCCGCGACGGCCGCCAACTGCCGGTCGTCCAGGGCGACCGCGCGGGCCCGCTCACGGGCGATGTCGACGGCGTCGGACTCGACATGGCGGCGGATGCCGCGCTGTATGTCACGGATCTCGGCCATCTGCCGGTTGGCCCGCCACTCCAGATCCGCGAACGGCCACCGTACGGACCACGCCGAGGCCTCCATCGTGACCTCCGGGGAGTGGGCGGTGACGGTCCGCCAGAGCGGGGAGAGACGGCGCAGCCGGCGCCAGGCGGCGACCCGGGGACCGGCCGCCGGCAGCGCGAATCCGGCGAGGACCATGAGCGCCGCGACCGAGGCGCTCAGCGGCGCCACACCGTTGGAGAGCCAGGGCGCCGGGTGGCCCGCCCAGGACAGGACGAAGCCGATGACCTTGCAGCCGCAGTAGCCCAGGCCGAGCCAGCAGCCCGCGGCCAGCAGCCGCAGACCGCGCGCCAGATACGTCCTGCCGAGCCGGGCGGCGAGCCGCGGGCACAGCGTCCCCAGGGCCGCGGAGCTCATTCCGAAGATGGCCAGATACAGCACCAGGAAGAGCATGACTCCGGGCGAGTCCGTGTACGCGGTGCTGAAGTCGCGGGGGTGCTCGACCGCGTCCGGCCTGCCGAGCACGAACCCGGTGATCGCCACCGCCCACAGCGCGGCCACACTCCCGACGGCGCCCCGCGCCCTGACCCGCGCACGGGCCCGCGCGGCCGCGCCCTCGCCCGCCGTCCAGCGCAGCAGCAGCACCAACGCGCCCGCGGCGAACACCACGACGGAGGAGTAGAGGAAGACCATGGCGAGGTTGGCCACGCCCGTCAGCCGGTCGAAGGCGCGGTAGACGCTCGGCGCGGAGAAGAGGAAGACCGTGGCCACACCACCGGTCATCACACAGGCCAGCCCCAGGTCCGCATTGCTGCGGTCGCGGAACCAGGCAAGGGACTTGTACCCGACGATCGCCCAGGCGGCCACGCCGAACGACAGATAGATGACGTCAAACACGCGGGCCCCCGTCCCCCGCCGCGCCCGCACCGACGCCGTCGGAACCCTCGCCGCCGGACGGCGTCTCCTGGCGTCGCCGGAGGTGCTGGAGCGCGGGCCCGAGCGCCGCCGCCAGCTCGGCCGCCTGTCCCTCCAGGGGGAGTTCACGCTCGCCCGCGGACGGCGCCACCCGTTCCATGAGCAGCGTGCCGAGCACTTCGGTCTCCCGCTCGGCGAGGTTGTCATAGCCGTGGTGCCGGGCGAAGCCCATGGTCAGGCCCATGCGCCGCATGGCCGTCGCCACATCGACCGAGGGCGTCCACAGCTTCAGCGCATCCTCGGTGACCGCCGGATCCTGGCCGTGCCCCAGAAGGAGATGGCTCAGTTCGTGCAGCACGATGTGGGCCTGGTGCCAGGGTGAGGTCTTGAGCTCGTAGAAGACCCAGTAGTCGTCGTCGGTGACGGCCGTCATCCCCGAGACCACCCCGCCCAGGCTCATCGGCACCAGATGGACGGGCCGCGCCACACGCGCGGCGACGATGTCGCACATCCCGCGCAGATCGGTCGTGGCGGGCAGTGCCAGCTCCTTGATGAGCCGCTTGCACCGCCTGCGTATCTGCCCCACTCGCATGCTCGTCCCGTCCTCGTGTCCGGCCCGCTGCCAGGAAGCGAAAATCTGGCCGCGCTCAGCGGTCCGCGTCAGCTCACTCACCGCGCCGGTCACCGCCCCGCTCCGGCGGATCGGCCGGCAGATTCATCTGCTGCCGGAACTGGGAGATGATCGTCGTCAGACTGTCCTGCACCTCCGGCGGCAGCCCCACGGAGCGCAGCGCGATGGCGCGCACCCGCTGGTCCCGCATGGCGGCGAGGAAGCGGACCTCTTCCTCCACCCGCGCGGCCTGCGGCTGCGAGAGGTCCCCCAGCAGATAACCGACCGGTACGGCAAAGAACTTGGCCAGCGCGCGCAGCAGCTCCGGGCTCGGATTCGCACGCCTGCCGTTGCGCAGCATCGACAGATACTGCTCGGTGACCTTGACCTCGCCGTACTCCTCGTCCCCACCGCTGATTTCGTCAGCCACATAGGCGTTGGTGTACGGCGCCCCCGGCGGATGCATATTCGCGAAGAGGTGATTCAGCCGCTCCGCGAGCGTGCTGCCCGCCTCGTCGGACCGGCCGTCGCCCCCCACGCTCATGCCCACCGTCCCCCATCGATCGACCCCAACGAACAGTTAAGGCACCGTCATCGCCGCCCTCATCCTGCCACGGGGAGAACACGGCGCACCAGTCCACTTACGGACAGTAGCGACCGCCCGGCTTAACCGGGAGTTGAGTGACGGTGCCTCCCGGGGGCTGACGCGCCCTGTCGGAACGGCGTCGGGGTGTGCGACGAGGACGGGGGCGGCTTTGCGTCGTGCAGGGGCGGCCGGGACAACCGCCCCCCTACCCGCGGCGGTTATGGGTGCCCGGGGTGTATCCGTAGGCGCGGCGGAAGACGTCGATGAAGGCGCTGGTGGAGGACCATCCGCAGCGGTGGGCCACGGCGGTCACGGGGGTGTCGTCGGCCAGCATCTTCAGGGCGTGGTAGAGGCGCAGTTGGGTCCGCCACTGGGGAAAGGTCATCCCGAGTTCGGAGCGGAAGAGGCGGCTGAGGGTGCGCTCCCCGGTATGCGTGTGGGCACCGAGCTCCGCGAGGGTGCGGGGGTCGGCGGGGTCGTGGTGCAGGAGGGCGCAGGCGGCGGCCAGCCGCGGATCGGCGGGCGAGGGGAGCTGTACGGGCTGCTGGGGGGAGGCGCGGAGCTGATCGAGGAGGACGGCGCGCAGGCGGTCGCGTTCGGGCCCGGTGTCGGTGGGGTCGCGGGTGTAGGCGAGGATCAGCTCGCGCAGGAGGGGGCTGACGGCCAGGACGGTGGGCGCGTCCAGCCGCAGGGGGTTGTCGCCGACCGGCAGGCCGAGGGTGTGCAGGTCGAGATGGCCGTAGGCGCGATGGGCGTGGACGGTTCCGGCCGGGACCCAGATGGCGCGGGTACCGGGGGCGAACCACGTGCCGGCGTCGGTGGTGACGGCCAGGACGCCGGAGCCCGCGTAGACGATCTGGTGGTTGTCATGACGGTGGGCGTCGATGCGTTCGCCGGCTGCCAGCGCCAGCGTGTGGGTCGGCGCGGCAGGCGTGTGGCGGATATTCGACATACCTTGGCATTTTATCGGAAGCGTGACACCTGGGCGACGGTGACGATCGAGGGGTGTCAACCAACCCATCACCGGCCCGGTCCGCCAAAAAATCCATCGGACTGCTGTCCCTGGGGCACGCCTGCGTGGACATCTACCAGGGCGCCGTGGCCGCACTCGTACCGTTCTTCCTCTCCGAGCGGGCCTATTCCTACGCCGCGGCCTCCGGCATCGTCCTGGCCGCCTCCCTGCTCTCCTCGGTGGCACAGCCGCTGTTCGGCGCGCTGACCGACAAATGGGCGTTGCCCTGGCTGCTGCCGGTGAGCACCCTGACAGGGGGCGTCGGCGTCGCGCTCAGCGGCATCAGCGGTTCCTACGCAGTGACCCTCGCCGTCGTCGCCGTCGCCGGGATCGGGGTGGCGGCCTACCACCCCGAATCCGCCCGTATCGCCCGTATCGCGAGCCGCGGCAGCCACACCGCGATGGGCCTGTTCTCCCTCGGCGGCAACGTCGGCTTCGCGGCCGCTCCACTCATGGTCTCCGCCGTCATGGCCACCGGCGGACTGCACGCCTCCCCCTTGCTGGTCGTCCCGGCCCTGGCAGGCGCCGCCCTGTGCGTGGCCGCACTGCGGACCCTCACTCCTCCCGCCACGGCCGCCGGCACCGCATCCGCTGCGGCCCGCCCGGCGGGCAAGGACGACTGGCCGGCCTTCCTCAAGATGTCCGGCGCCATCGTATGCCGCTCGATCGTCTTCGTCGGCCTGAGCGCCTTCATCTCCCTGTACGCACGCCAGCGCACCGGAGGCGGAGAATTCGCGGGCACCGCGGCCCTGTTCGTGCTCTACCTCGGCGGCGCGATCGGCACCGTCGCCGGCGGCCGGCTCGCCACCCGCTACGGCCGCATCAAGGTGGTCCGCTGGTCCTACGCCCTGACAGTCCCCGCCGTCGCCGGCATCGTCCTGACCCCCGGCCCACTCCTGTACCTGTTCACCGCCCTGACCTCGGCCGGCCTGTACGTGCCCTTCTCCCTGCACGTCACCCTCGGCCAGGACTACCTCCCCCGGCGCGTCGGCACCGCCAGCGGCGTCACCCTGGGCCTGACCGTCAGCGTCGGCGGCCTCGCGAGCCCTCTCATCGGCGCCGCCGCCGACGCCACGTCCCTGCAGACCGCACTCACCCCGCTCATCGCGCTGCCCGCCCTGGGATGGCTGCTGCTGCGTACCCTGCACGAACCCGAGATGCCCGAAACCACCGCAGCCGCCGCACCGGCCCCCCAGCGCAACACCGCGGCCGGCTCCCGCCCTTGAGACGGACCGGGAGTCCGACGGGGACCGGGCACGGCAGCTCCCCGAGGCCGTCGCGCAAGCGGCCGACGCCCACGCCGCGCCAGGGCACCCCGCCCGGCCGGCGGCCGTTCCGAGCCGCCGGGCCGGCACCGGCACACACCCACACAAACGACCGGGGCCGGCCGGCGGAGGGGAACT